>JAHRWI010000096.1 GCA_019090225.1 Porticoccaceae bacterium | reverse complement strand
GCTCACCTGATGAATCCAAAACGTCTGGTCTGGGCTAACGACTTCCCGCATAGCGACGCGACCTGGCCCTGGTCACAGAAAATGCTCGAGGAGCATGCATCTTGCCTCTCTTCTGAGGAGCAGCGCTGGATAATGAGGGAAAATATTATTGAATGTTATAACCTGCCGATAGATAAGATTCCGGCATAACATTAAACCCCGACATTGTGAATGTCGGGGTTTTTTTTACTTGGTAGTTTTTGGTTGTATAGCAACAAGGTACGGGAGTTTCGCTATGAATTACGATATAAAAATCACCGGTGGCACTATTCTCGATGGCGACAAGACACCGCGTTACAAGGGTGACGTTGGAATTAAAGATGGCAAAATTGTTGCCCTCGGTGAGGTGTCAGGTGATGCTGACAGAGTTATTGATGCCACGGGTAAATTCGTTTGCCCTGGTTTCGTCGATTGACACACCCACTACGATGCCCAGATTATCTGGGACAAAATGATGACCATCTCTCCCTGGCATGGGGTGACGACGGTGCTGTTGGGTAATTGTGGTTTTGGTGTGGCGCCGGTGCGGCCAACGGATCGCGATACCATTATCAGAACCCTTGAAAACGTAGAAGGCATGGATGCATCTGCCCTGCATGCCGGATTGGGCGAGGACTGGCCTTTTGAATCCTTTCCGGAATATATGGATGCCATTGAATCCGGCGGCATGGGTATTAATGTCGGCGTGTTAATGGGGCATACGCCAATACGACTCTATGTGATGGGCGAAGATTCAACCGAGCGCGAAGCGACCCCGGACGAAGTCGTACAAATGCGTGAACTTGTTCGCGAAGGTCTGCGCGCAGGCGCAATGGGTTTTGCATCATCGAAAGCGCCTACGCATATCGGTGCGGGCGGCAAACCCGTGCCCAGTCGTTTGGCAGTATACAAAAGTGAAATTCTGGAAATCGCTAAAGTTATCGGTGAAGAGAAAACCGGCATCATTCAGTCCACCCTTGGCGGTGACGTACTCCATGATCAGTTTGCCGAAATGTCAAAAGTGGCCGATTGCAATGTGACCTGGACAGCTCTCCTGCAGGGTATCTCACTCGGTGGCGGTGATCACCGCGAGCAATTGAAAAAATCTGCGGACATGGTGGCCGATGGCGCCAAAGTCTTCCCGCAGGTTAGCCCGCGGGCCTTGAACTTTGAAATGAACTTCAAAGCGCCCTTTATTTTTGAAAGCATGCCGGTGTTCAAGCCGGTTTCCGCTGCAGATATTGAAGGTAAAAAAGCGATTTATCAGACTGAAGACTTCCGCGACCAATTCAAGCAGGCCGTGGCAAAAGGCACCGCCCTGGGCTTGGGGGGCTGGCCTAAAACAGTTATCTCGGATTGTCCTTCGGACCCTTCATTAAACGAGCGGCTGTTGTTTGAGGTTGCCAAAGAGCGTGGTCAGGATCCGATTGATGCGGTGCTTGATCTATCTCTGGAGAACAACCTTGAGATGCGTATCCGTCTGCCCATCGCCAATCATGACGAAGACGAAGTGGAAGTCCTGCTTAAAGATCCGAATGTTGTCGTCGGTCTCTCCGATGGCGGCGCCCACGCCAGCCAGCTCTGTGATGCCTGCTTCTCGACTTACATGTTGGGCCACTGGGTGCGCGAACGAGGTTCGCTGGATTTGGAGTATGCGGTCTATCTACTCACGTCTCGTGCTGCTGATGTATGCAATATCACTGATCGAGGCCGTCTCAAAGAAGGCCTGGCCGCCGATGTGGTGGTGTTTGATGCCGATACCGTGGGAGCCGGCGAGCTTGAGCGGGTTTATGATTTCCCCGCTGGTGCTGATCGCCTGATTTCTCAGGCTCAGGGCATTGAAGCGGTGGTCGTTAATGGTCAGGTGTTACGGGAAAATAACGTCGATCAATTTAATCCTACGACCGATACCTTGCCCGGCAAACTGCTCAGGAATGGTGCGGCCGCATAATTTGGACCAGTAAAAATCTTGGAGTAGTAGACTAGAGCCCGTAACGTTGATAGCGCTGCGGGTTATTTTTGTCCGCCTGATTAAACTTTCTGCCTGATTAAACGAGAGGACGCGTAATGAACCAGCCCGTAACTGACCCCGCAAGTGACATGTTCACCTTTGATGCAGATGCGCATATCCTCGAGCCGAGAGATATGTGGGAAAACTACCTCGAAAATGAATTCAAAGATCGCGCTATAAAATTCAGGGTTAATGACAAGGGTGTCGAACAACTCTTTGCCGATAATCAGGTCATACTACCCAACTGCACGGCGGCTTTGGGTGGGGTCAACATCGATCGGACCGAGGCATTTAATCCCTATTCGGGCCTGACTTATCTGGATGGTGCGCCTTCCGGTAGCATGGATGGCGCGGAACGCCTCGTGCAATTTGATGACTGGGGTTTGAGTGCGGGCCTGGTGTTGCCAACTATCGGTATTCTGTGGGATTCAGACGACAACAACCTGGCCAATGCTTACTGTCGTGCCTACAACAACTGGCTTTACGATTTTCAGGCTGCCGACAGGAATCGCCTGGTGGTCGCTGCCAATCTTAATTTTCATGACATTGACGAAGCGGTCAAAGAGCTGGATGTCCGTCTCAAGCAAGGCTTTAAAGGCGTTTTTCTACCGCCGGAGCGGGTTGATGGCCATGCCTTTACCAGCGATTATTTTGACCCTCTTTGGGCCCGTATCGAAGAGGCTGGCGTTCCGCTACTGATGCATGTGATTGTGCGCTCGCGGCGTTTTGTTACCGGTTTTGTCGGCGACTGGTATGAAACGCCAGCCAACCGCACTTTTAGTTTTGCCCTGGGCGCTCCGTCTCAGGTGATGCCCGCCTGCATGGCCATGGTCATGGACGGTCTGTTTGATAAATTCCCTAAACTGAAAGTCGTCGCGATTGAAGCCGGTTGCGGTTGGGCACCTTATGCAATGGATCGCCTTGATGAGAAATATCAGCACTTCTCCGGGTTTGATTTAAAGCTGAACTTAGATAAACCCAGCGATTATTTCCGTCGCAACCTGTGGTTTGTCGCCGAACCAGAGGAGCGTACTATCGGCGCGGCTTTGGAGCTGGTCGGTGAGGATCGTATTCTCTGGGGTTCCGATTTTCCTCATATCGATTCTCACATCGACGCGGCCAGTCAGGTAAAAGGTAATGTCAGTCATTTGCCGGAACACCTGCAGCGCGCAGTGCTCGGTGATAATGCCCGGAAATTATTCGCACTCTAGTTTGGAATGTTAACTTTCGATCCTGTAAGATCCATCAACTATTTTTGATGGAGCGATGGGTTGTGGCTGAAAAATCAGATGTGGGAGCAGGATCAATTGTTGAAGCGGCAACAGCGTTACGACCGTTAATCAGCGAACATCGCCGAGCGGGTGAGTTGCAGGCCCGACTAAGCGATGAAGTGATCCAAGCAGCCGGTAAAGCCGGTTTGTTTCGTATGTTTGCGCCCATGGAAGTGGGCGGCCTCGAAGTAAGCCCCACGGAAGCCTTTAATGCCACCGTTGAGATTAGTGCTGCCGACCCGGCAGTCAGCTGGTTGATCGTTAATTCTATGGTTCCCTGCATGATGTCGGCACTGATTCCCGAGGCCGAACGCAATGCGATGTTCGCCGATGTTGATCGGAACTTCGGCTTTTCCGCCGTGGCACTGGCGGAGGCGACAGCTGTGGAGGGTGGTTACCGTCTCACGGGTTCCTGGCCGGTGGTGTCAGGCTGTGATGATGCCCTGTGGTGCGCTCTCGCAGGCCGGGTCATAGAAGACGGTGAGGTGCGAATGAATAGCAACGGGCGTCCCGATGTTAGGCTCTTTCTGGTGCCGACCAAAGACCTGGAAATCGTTCAGACCTGGCAGGATGCCGCAGCGATGCGGGGCACCGGCAGTAATCAGCTTAATGCTAACGAGGTATTTGTTTCTGAGGCGATGGCCTGTGTGCCGGGCAGTCCGCCCGTGATCGACCGACCTTTGTTTCGGGGCTCACCGACACCACTGACCTTGCCTATCTTCGCCGCCGTAGCTGTGGGGGTACTGAAAGGAGCTATTGAAGCGGCTTCTGAGGAAATTAAATCGAAAGTGTCCTCGGTAACCGGCAAGGCGCTCAGGGATCAAACCGAAACCCAAATTGCCGTGGCCGATGCCAGTGCTGCATTGCGCGCTATTCATGCCGGTTGCCTAGAAGCTTTCTCCAGCTCCTGGGATTACAGCCGTCGAGACCAGTTGGTGCCCAATGAGATCAAGGCCGAACTGTATTCATCCAGTTTCTACGCGGGTGATGTCGCCAGAGCAATGATCAGTAATCTGTATACCAAAGGTTCCCGAGCGGCTTTTATGCAGGGCCATGCCCTGGAGCGCTGCCTGGCAAATATCCACGCCATTATTGCCGCCATTGATGCGCGCCGAAGTTTCCACCATTCCGCCGGAGCGGTGATGTTGGGCGGTGAACCCCTGGAACCTTCGTTTTGATTTGTCTTGTTTAAGCGGCGTTAGAGTTTCCACTTGATACCATAGTTTTTAATGGTTTAACCCTTTTCTGGAGGCGTTTTATGTCACAAGCACCAAGCAAAGAAGCAATGGAATTTGTCGGTAAAGTTATTGGCGATGCAACAGGGATGATGACCATACGTCTGTGCGCTATCGGCGATAGGCTTGAATTGTTCAAGGATCTGGCAGAAAACGGCCCGGCGACGAGCCAGGCGCTGGCCGACAGAACTGGTCTCAACGAACGTTATCTTCGCGAATGGATTTACGGCATATCCCTGGCTGGTTATCTGGATTTCGATAAACAAACTCGTGAAGTCTCCATGCCCGAAGCACATATTCCGGTTTTGGTTGAAGTCGGCGGGCCGCTTTATCAGGGTGGTTTATTCAAAATGTTTACCGGATTTATGCAGCCCTACGAAGATTTAATCGAGGCATTTCAACAGGGTGGTGGTATCGACTATGAGACTTATCCGGCTGACTTCTGGAGAGGTCTTGAGCATAACTCCTGTGTGCGCTACAAAAACCTGCTGGTTAGCCAATGGCTACCGGAAATGCCTGATGTACAGGCTAAACTCGAAAACGGTGGCTCCTTTGCCGACTTTGGTTGCGGTGCGGGTCGATCCACCATTGAGTTGGCGAAAGCTTTTCCTAAAGCCAGTTTTCATGGTTATGATTTATTCCCTGAGAATATCGAAAAGGCCCGGCTTACAGCCGAGGAGGAGGGTGTGAGTGATCGGGTTGAATTTGAAATTCACGACATCTCCAAAGGCGTGCCTGGCAAGTTTGATGTAGTGGCAACCTTCGACCTGATCCATGATATGGCCGACCCAAAAGGCGGTTTAAAAGCCCTGCGTCAGGCCTGTAAGGATGACGGCATCTACGTGTTGATGGATGTTGACTGCACCGATGATCCCGCCGATAACGAAGGTCCTCTGGCCGTGTTCAAACTGGGTGCCAGCCTGCACTTTTGTATGACCTCGTCCCTTGGTCAGGGTGGTATGGGCCTGGGTACGGTGGGCCTGCCTGAATCTAAGGTCAAAGAGTTTAGTAGCGAAGCGGGTTTTAGTTCGGTGCGGCGTTTACCCATTGTGCATCCGCTCAGTGCGCTCTACGAAATCAGACCCTGATGTCATCTGCTATTCGGTAGTTATACTTGGGGAAGGTTCAGTTTTTAGTGGGTATCTGCCGCTAGAACTGAATCAATAATCCGGCTGGCCGTTTGCCCCTTGTGTCGATCGCGGGGCAGGCGGCTTTGTTTTTCCCCTAAGGAATTTTATGTCCAATAAAAAATGGCATGGCCCCATGGCCGTGCTGGTTTGCTTTGTCACGCTCGGCATTGTCTACGGTGTCTGGTTCGCGTACTCGGTGTTTCTTGTTGCGTTGGTGGATGATATGGGCTGGAGTCGCTCACTTACCGCCGGTGCGATTTCGGTGATGAGTGTGGTTCATGGTTTGTCGGGACCGCTGAATGGTCGCCTGGTGGAAAAATTCGGCGCTCAGCGGGTGATCGCCCTGGGGGGCCTGGTGTTTGCCCTGGGCATGGCCATGACCTCTCAAGTGCAAACCTGGTGGCAGCTATATTTCACCTTTGGCATCGTCTCGGCCATAGGTATTGCCCAGGCAGGGTGGATACCTTTTATCGTCTGCGTCGAACGCTGGTATCCCGATACCCTCGGCACGGCTTTGGGCTTTGCGATGGCGGGTATTGGCTTTGGTATTCTCGTAGTGCTGCCATTGGTTAACGCACTGATTGAGTCGCTCGGTTGGCGGAATACTTTTTTAAGTCTGGCCGCTTTGGGGCCACTGTGGATTATTCCCTCAGCCTTGATTTTGCTAAAAGTGCCAGCGGCTAGATTGGCAAACAGGCCGGGTCATCAGTCGGGGCAGCAGTCAGAGCACCGTGCAGAACAAGCAACCTCGTCAGAGCCTGCTAATTCGCAAGATAGTAAACAGCCGCAAGCTCAACCAATTGCAGTTACCCAACCGCTGTATCACGATTGGGTGCTTAAAACCGCGCTCCGCTCACCGCGTTTCTGGTTGGCGTGGGGCTGCTTTATGGCGGGAGCCTGTGTCTCGCAAATACTGCTTATGCATCAGTTTGCCTTTATGGTCGATCAGGGTATCGATAAAACTCAAAGCTCGTTTATCGCTGGCGTCATCGGCGTTGCGAGCATTGCCGGGCAATTATTTTGGGGTAACCTTTCTGATCGCATTGGTCGTGAGCGAGCCTATACCATGGCCTCGATCTGCATGCTCCTGGCTGTCGGTGCGCTGGTTTATCTCAGTTCGGTCGTCGCCTTATGGGTGGCGGTGGCTTTCGCAATATTTGTTGGTCTGGGTTATGGCGCGAATACGCCAATCTTTCCAGCCACGGCTCGGGATTTATTCACCAGCCCGTTTTTCCCATCAATATTCGGGACTCTGGCAATTTCTGGATCCTTGGGTGCTGCCCTGGGTGCGTGGTTGGGTGGCTGGTTATACGACGTCACGGGCGACTATACTGCGATGCTCATCGTTAGTGCTGCACTCGCGCTACTAGCGCCGCTATTATTGTGGCTAGCCGCGCCGCGTTTGCCTAACCCTGCACCGAGACAGATACCTTGATCTAAAATGTAGTTTATTTAATGTGATTTGTTTTATTGTTGTGACCTAATTTATTGGCGAAAAAAATAGAGGTAGATATGAATGTAACTGGACAAGTGGCTTTGATAACCGGAGGTGCTTCGGGACTTGGTGCTGGCGCTGCAAGGGTACTCACTAAAGCAGGGGCCAAATGTGCCTTGCTGGACAGAAACCTTGCATTGGCCGAAGAACTAGCGGCGGAACTGGGCGGTATGGCCGTTGAATGTGATGTTAGTGATGGCCCGGGTGTGGAAGCCGCCATCGCCAAAGTGGTTGATACCCTGGGTACTCCCCGAATCGTATTGAACGCGGCGGGTATTGATATCGCCGTGCGCACTGCCAGCCCCAAAGGCGCGCATCCCCTGGATGAATTTGAGCGGGTCATCAAAGTTAACCTGACAGGTACCTTTAATGTGGGTCGGGTAGCGGCCTACGGGATGATCGGTCTCGATCCTCTCGATGAAGATGGTGAGCGGGGCGTGGTGATTAATATCGCCTCGGTGGTTGCCCAGGATGGGCCTGTGGGCCAGGCAGCTTATGCGGCATCGAAAGCCGGTGTGCAGGGTATGGCATTGCCCATGGCCCGCGATCTCGCTCCCTACGGTATTCGTGTGATGACCATTGCGCCGGGCATGTTCGAAACACCGCTGGCTTCGGGTATTCCTCAGGAGTGGATAGACAATATTATTCCCACCGTGCCTTTCCCTAAACGTTGGGGTAACCCTCTGGAGTTCGGTGCCCTGGTGCAACAAATCGCCGAAAATTCGATGCTCAATGGTGAAATGATTCGCATTGATGGTGCGGTGCGCCTGGGCGCTTAATTTAGCGTTTTACTGAAACGATTACGAACAAACAAGATTGTATAGATGACCATCTAAATAGGTATCTAGATGACCACCTCGATAACAAAGAGTAGGCGAAAAAAATGGATATAAAAGGAACAAGTGTTGTTATTACCGGTGGAGCTTCCGGCCTCGGTGCGGGCGCTGCCCGACTGTTTGTTGAGCAGGGTGCAAAGGTTGCGCTCTTTGATCGCAATCTGGAACTGGCCCAGCAAACAGCCAGTGAATTGGCCTGTTTAGCTGTCGCCTGTGATGTGGCTGACGAGGCCTCAGTGCTTAAGGCTCTGAAGCAAGTAACTGAGAGCAACGGTGCACCGCGCATATTTATCAACTGTGCAGGCATCGATATTGCCGGACGTATCGCCACACGCGGTGGGGGTCCTCAACCTCTCGATGCCCTGGGCAAACAGATTGCGGTTAACCTTACTGGTACGTTTAACGTCTGCCGCCTGGGCGCTGATCTGGTACGACAACTGGATCGACTTGATGGCGAAGAGCAGGGGGTTATTGTTAACGTCGCCTCTGTCGCCGGTCTCGATGGTCCGCGAGGTCAAACGGCCTATGCGGCCACCAAAGCTGCGGTGATTGGTATGACTCTGCCTATGGCGCGTGATTTAGCTGGCTATGGTGTTCGTGTTGTGACTATCGCCCCAGGTGTTTTTAATACGCCTCTGGCGGCAGAAGTACTGCGCGGTGATCCCGAAACCATGACCGAAAGCGTGCCTTTTCCCAAGCGCGCAGGGCAACCGGCTGAATTCGGCAAACTGGCCCTGCATATATGTCAGAACCCCATGCTGAACGGCGAAGTAATCCGCCTCGATGGTGGTTTGCGAGCGACCTAGCAGCCGGTGTGCTAAAAAATTAAATATTTATTTTTGAAATAATCTGGAGAAAAAAATGGAAATTAAAGATCAAATAGCCATTGTCACCGGCGGGGCCTCGGGCCTCGGCGCTGATACCGTTCGCGCTCTGGCGGCCAAAGGTGCAAAAGTCGCAGTGCTCGACTTAAATGAAGACCTGGCTAAAACCATCGCCGATGAGGTGGGTGGTATTGCTGTAAAAGTAGACGTTGCCGACACGGATAGCGTCGCGGCGGCCATGGCTACCGTAAAGGACAAGCTGGGTGTCGCCCGCATCGTCATGAATGTCGCTGGCATAGGCATCGGCCGCAAAATCACCAGTCGCAAAGGACCACATCCGCTGGGTGATTTTATGCGTGTGGTTAATGTTAACCTCACCGGCACCTTTGATGTCTGCCGACTGGCTTCAACGGATATTTCCACCCTTGAACCGCTCAATGAAGACGGTGAACGTGGCGTCATCGTCAATGTGGCATCGATATTTGCCTTTGATGGCCCGGTGGGGGATACCGCTTATGCTGCCGCTAAAGCCGGTGTGGCGGGCATGACCCTGCCCATGGCGCGGGATTTGTCCGGCTACGGTATTCGGGTTATGACCATCGCGCCAGGTGTTTTCGATACGCCGCTGGCCCGGTCGGAAACAGGGCCAGATGGCTTTGAGCGGCTGAAGTCCAGCATTCCCTTCCCCAAGCGCGCCGGGAAGCCCTCTGAATTTGCCCAGATGGCCTGCCACATCGTCGAAAACTCTATGCTCAATGGCGAAGTGATCCGCCTCGATGCCGCGTTCCGAATGGGCATGACTTTATAAGCCGGTGTTAAAAACTGCATATAAAAACCCCATGTAAAAATAGAATGCATAAAGACAACAATAAAGAGGGAGATAAAAATGTCTAATCATCGCCTTGGTTTTGTACTTTCAACTGTAACGGACGCCCCACCCCAGGAATTTGTCGAGCTGGGTAAGATGGCTGAAGATAAAGGCTTTGACGCTATGTTGGTCAACGAAGGTGCCGGTGACGCCCTGGCTAATGCCATGGCCATTGGTATTGGTACCTCGACCATCAAAGTCGGTACCAATATCGCCAATATCTATTTTCGCCACCCTTTTCTGGCGGCAATGACGGCCTGGACGATTACCGAAATGACCGAGGGCCGCTTGATCCTTGGCCTGGGTATGAGCCATCGCCAGGTGCTCAAATCGCTGGGAATTGATATGAATAAACCCCGCAAATATCTGCGTGAATATACCCATGATGTTAAGCAATACCTGAGTGGCGAGGGCGGCACCGGTTTATTTAAAGCTCGGCCCACGAAGTATTCAGCCCAGGTACTAGTGGCGGCGCTGACACCAGAAAGCGCAGAAATAGGCGGTCAGGAGGGCGATGGTATTATGCCGTTTCTGACCGGACGCCCTTATATAAAAACCCTGGTGGATACCGCAAAAAATGCAGCCAAAGGCGTGGGTAAAGACCCTGATGACATTGACTGCGTGATGAGTATTCCTACTTTTGTCTCAGATGATGTCGATGCTGCCCGCTCGGCGGCACGTTACAACCTGGCGTTTTTTGGCCAGATGCCCAACTATCGGAAACAGTGGCGGGCCAGTGGTTTTGAAGATGAAGTAAACGGGTTGGAAGTGGCCTGGCAGGAACGGGATCGGAAATTGGCGGCTACCAAAGTCAGCGATAAAATGGTCGAAGAAGTATGCGTGTTTGGTTCAGCCGGACAGTGCCGAGATCAGCTTGCTGCCTTCCATGAGGCAGGCGCAGGCATGCCCATACTGGCGATTAGCCCGGTTAATGAAGGTCGCCTTGATGCGACAAGAAAAGCCATTGATATGCTGGCACCGGCTAAATAAATCTTAGCCTTGTTCAAATCGAGACCGACAGGAGTGTCTACCTCATGAATGCACTGGAAACATCTGAAACACTGGGTTATCAACCTGCAATTGAATTGGTACTGCCGGTACTTGCTGCACATCGCGAAGCAACGGAAGCCGGACGGTCAGCAGCCTCCGAATCTATTGCCGCCTTAAGGAAGGCCGGGTTGGCTAGATTAATGACGCCTGTTCTTAATGGCGGCCATGGAGCATCCATTCGGGCCCAGGTACATGCCTGTGCTGAACTGGCCCGCGCTTGCCCTGCATCGAGTTGGGTGTTGATGGTTTGTGGTGCGCACAACTGGATCTCGGGGAGTTTTTCTGAGCAGTGTCGAACGGAAATGTTCGGCTCAGATCAAGACCTGCTGATTGCCGGTACCCTGGCTGGCCAGGGTCAGTTTAAAAAAGCTGAGGGTGGCTGGCGGGTGAGCGGGCGCTGGCAATATTGTTCTGGGGTTGATCATTCGCTCTGGTTATTGATTGGTGCCTTGCGTGACCCGGACGATACCGCCAAAGGTCCCAATAGCTTGCACGTCATGTTGCCGAGAGATGAGGTAGAAGTGGATGATACCTGGCACACGCTAGGTATGCGTGGCAGTGGCTCAAAGGATGTGGTGCTCGACGACGTGTTTGTGCCTGAGTATCGCGCTGAGGCGACCGGTAAGTTGTTCAATGGTAGTAGCCCTCATGCCCATGATCACAGCGAAGACAGTGGTATCTACATGGCACCGGTGATGTGCAGCCTGTCGACTCAGCTCGCCGGAACCATACTTGGTATGGCCAGGGAGATGATGAGTTTGTTTGTCGAGAAAACCCGTGTTCGTCCCGATATTTACAGTGGTCAGGGTAGTGGTGCCAAGGCCCGCATGGGCACCATACAGAGTCGCGTTGCCGAGGCCTATGGGGAGATAACTGCAGCCGAATTAATGATTGGCAGAAATTGCGATATGTTTGACGCCATTGCGGCTGCAAAAGCACCGGCTGATATGGCAGCGCAAGCTCAAATGCGGTGGCATTCAGCCTATGCAGCCGGGCTGTGTCGAAGTGCGGTGGAACGCTTGTATGCCGGAGCTGGCGCTCACGCTGCTTATAATGATTCGCCTATGCAACAGTGTTTTCGGGATGTCATTATGGCTACCCATCACGCCGCGGTGGACATGGACGGCGGGGCAGAGATCCAGGGCATGGCTATGCTGGGCGTTGAACCTGCTTAGTAATGTTTTATCTCTGCAACTTGGTCGCTAAACAATAATTAGGGTTCGCGTTGAGCAGCAATAAAATAAGGCTTCCAGAGTTTGATGGAAATCGGTACCGCAACATTTAACCAGAAAGCGGTAAACATCAGCGTGTAAAACACCTCGGTGGTAAAGATATCGTTTTGCACATAGGCGATATCCATCACCACAAAGGCCAGTTCGGCTCGGCCCAGCATACCAAAACCAATCATCATGGATTCTTCAAAATTAAACCCACCGGTGTAGCGCGCCGCCACCGCCGCAGAGGATATCTGGCCTACTAGAATACTTAAAGTAAGCACGATTGTTTGGGGAATAACAGAGACGAATATTTCCCAATCGAAAATCAGCTTGGTGCCCAGTACCACAAAAACACCGGGCCTATCCAGGAAAACGCGACGTTATCGACAATGCGCTTATTGGCTGCGTATTGATTTTCTTCAAGAGAATTAAAGTGGAAGTACTCCTCCTTCATGATCAGTCCGGCCATATAAGCGCCAACGGCGGGATGAAAACCAAATTTGTGGGAGACAATACCGACCAGTACAGCGAGCAGGAGTATGGCGAGCGTGGCGTGTTCACCGCGGCTAAATGACATCAGATCTTTGATGCCATAGCGACCCAGCAAAGGTATCTTGCCGAACCAGCTGTGAGTCAAGTCATGGGGGAATAGCCACATGCCGAGTACGGTGACGATGGCGAAAAACGCCACGGTTTTGCCGACGATAATTTCGATCGATAAGACGCTCAGCGCCTCACTTCCGGTAGCAATGGGTACCAGTATCGCCACCAGAGCCAGGGAGGCGATGTCATCTAATACCGCTGAGGTCATGATGCCGGTAGCGGCTTTGGTGGTGTGAAGGTTTTCACCTTTGAGCGATACCATGGTCAGGGATACGGCGGTTGCAGTCATGGTCAGGCCACAAAGCAGTGCGATATTGGTGTCCTGCCAGAAGTAACTGGCCAGTGAATAGGCAATGGCGAAGGGCGCCACCGCGCCAAAAAAAGCAATACCCCAGGAGCGTTTGATACTGTCGAGAAAGTTGCTGGCATTCTCTTCAAAACCCAGGGCGAACATGATGAGGATGATGCCGATTTCCGAAAAGCCTTCAATAAAGGGTGTGGTTTCTTCCGGCAGCAAACCCATATTGACCATCAGGCAGCCAATGGCGAGAAAATAGAGAACCGGTGTCAGCTTGGTTTTGCCCGCCAGAAAACCTGCGAGGAAGACGCCACTCCAAACCAGCGCTAGATGAATCAGGTTTTCCATAAGCAAACGATTGCTGTGAGCTGATTCTATACTTTAGGGTATTTACATGTCGGTCGGATTATCACAAATCATGAGATCGTGGGGCGTAGGAGATAAGGGAGGCTGGATAAAGAGTATCTGGGTAAGAGAAGCCGATTTAGATGAGCTGATCAAACGGGCTAAGCCTGGCGGTGTTTAGAAAGGTTTTGATAGCGCTCGCTAACGGTCACAAGGAGTAAAAATTAAACACAAAAAGAGGCTACTCGACATGTCGAATAGCCTCTTTAATCAGCTTTGAAATTATCTAAAGCTGCTTGCCTTCTTTTAACTTATCCGCGAGCTTTAGGGTTCCAGGGCAAAACCTGCGGTGATGCCGCCGTCAGCAATAAATTCAGAGCCGGTTGAGTAGGAGCTGTCGTCGGAGATCAGGTAAGCTGCCAGGGTGGCCATCTCTTCCGGCTGGCCGATACGGCCGACGGGTGCTGATGAGAATAAATCATTGGCACCATCGGAGGTCAGGCCAGCGTCGGTCAACATCCGAGTCATGATGCCGCCGGGATGAATGGAGTTGACGCGAATGTTGTCTGGGCCGAGTTCCAGGGCAGCGACTTTGGTCATACCGCGCACAGCAAATTTGCTGGCGCAATAGGCGATGCCGCCGACCGCACCCAACATGCCCGCGATGGAAGAAATATTAACAATGGCTCCACCACCGGCATCTTTCATGGCACCTGCGACGCTTTTCATACCCAGAAATACACCGACCTGATTAACCTGAATGGTTTTCATATATTGCTCGACGGACATTTCTTTTAGCGCATTCATATCGGCGATGCCGGCATTGTTGATCAGAGCATTGAGTTTGCCAAATTTGGCGACCGTGGCGGCGACCGCAGCCTGCCATTGACTTTCGTCCGTCACGTCCAAATGGCTATAAGCGGCCGCATCGCCGATTTCAGCTGCAGTTTTGTGGCCGTCTTCATCAAGTACATCACAGATCATCACTTTGGCACCGCGCTCGGCAAAAATCTTTGCTTCTGCAGCACCCTGGCCTCGAGAGCCACCGGTAACCAGGACTACTTTTCCAGCTAAACTTGTCATCATTTTTCTCCAGTTTGAAACTTAGGGTTTATGTAAACCCCTTGATTCTTCCATTGACCACAGGACAAGTCCAGTATTTCTCGATCGTCAATCAACTTTTGTTAATGAACCTATCGCAATAAACCCTTGCTGATTAAGCTCCAGCTAGGCTCTGCATGAACGACCGGGGCGAAGCCGAGGCATAGGTAGAAGTTAGGTGTAAGCAGGTAGCGTTGCGAGTGGGGGGGAGGTGTGTTCTTATAAATTCAGACCGAGGGCCGACAGCGCTACAAGAGGATCGAGTCAAAGCGAACTAATAGCCCTTCTAAAATTTAGTGAGTAATCATGAGCGACGGACCACGCCTACCTTTGCTGTTAACAGCAATCGCGATCACTTCTGCGAATTTTATGAATGTGCTGGACACCACCATTGCGGTGGTGTCGCTGCCTGCGATGTCTGGTAGCCTGGGTGCAACACCATCCCAGGGAGCGTGGATTCTTACTTCATACACCGTCTGTCTGGCGGTGATTCTCCCCTTGAGTCCCTGGATCAGCCGCCGCTATGGCGAGATAAGAACCTTCGTCGTCTCCGTAATACTATTTACCCTGACCTCCGCGATATGCGGTCTGGCGCAAAATTTTGAGACCTTAATATTGTTTCGCGCCCTTCAGGGTTTAACCAGCGGCATGATCGTGCCCTTGTCCCAAACCCTGGTGTTGAGGGTTTATCCGCCAGAAAAGCATGGCTTCGCTATCGGTTTATGGAGCGTTACCTCTACTACCGCACCAGTGCTGGGGCCACTCATCGGGGGTTTTATTACCGATAACTTTGGCTGGCCGTGGATCTTCTATATCAATATTCCCCTGGGTATTGTCTCGGCGACTTTGATCTGGATTAGCATGGGGCACACCGATAAAAAATTACCTAAAATCCCGGTCGATGGTGTGGGTATATTGCTCCTGGCGATTGGCGTCATTATGTTGCAGCTGGTGCTTGATAAAGGCCATGAGCTGGATTGGATGGCGTCGCCGGATATACGCACGATGGTTAATATCGCTGTTATTGTCGCGATTGCTTTCTATGTCTGGGAGCGTAAAGAGCCGCATCCGATTATTGATTATTCTCTGTTCCGTTACCCTGTTTTTGTCATGTCTTCGATTATCGCTTCGCTATTCCACATTACCTACTTTGGTTCGATGATTCCCTATCCGATCTGGATGCAATCAGTGCTGGGTTACACCGCTACCTGGTCGGGTATGGTTATGGCCGGCACCAGCGTGCTACCTGTCTTCGGGATGATGATCGTTGGTAAAAACATGGCCAACTGGAATCTCCGGTATTTGATGGCAGGCGGATCTCTGATCGGTATGTGGGGCATCTATCTGCAGTCTCAATGTTCACCAGACACCACCTTCGAAACCATGTTATTTGCCCGAGTAATCGTAGGCCTCGGGTTTACCTTATTGTGGCCACCCCTGATGGCCACTACCTTGTCGAGTGTGCCACCTGATAAAACCAGTTCGGCGGCCAGCTTCTTTAACTTCTTCCGGATATTCTCCACCAGCATCGGTATCGCCGTCGGCATTACGATTTGGCAAAGTCGTACCGTTTTCCATCGCCAGCATCTGGTCGAGGAGTTAAACCCCTGGAAACAAGGTAAGGATTCGGCTTTTTCGCCCCTGCAGGATCTAGCTGGGGGTGATGACTCGGTCATGTGGGCCATTGCCGAGGGACTGACCAATATCCAGTCCCTGACATTGGGTTTAACCGATACATTTACTTTGCTGGCAATTATGATTATCCCCATTCTGCTATTGATACCATTTTTACCGGCAAAAATGCCCGGTGCAGCAGGTGCTAAAGCAGACAGTGGGGATAAATGACAGAAATATGGCTAAAAGCTCATTCTACATGTGAGATATATTTTCCAGATTTTTTTGATTAGCTAGTTAGCTGGGATAGCCCCAGGCTTTATTTAAAAGGTTCTTAAAAGGACTCGCAAAAAACAAGTGCAACAAATAATTTTACCTGATAGCATCGAACGTACAGTCGAGCAGTGTCCTTATCAATGCCTTACTTGTGGCTGACACCTGACACTATGAAGTTACCAATAACTGAGGAGGCGATAGAACACATATTTTAAATAGTCAAATTTAAGCAATTAAAGCACGACCTTTTATTTCACAAAATTTTGCGTAGCTGTGCAGCCGTAAATCACATTGAAAACAGAGGACGACAAAAATCATGACCAGACGCTCTAGTGCAAAGCGAAACTTAAAACGTAGAAACTATGCCCCCGACAGCCATCTGTCAGACCAGCCTCCCTCCCGAAACTCTCCTCGTAAAAAAGGCAAACGTAATCACGACACCGTCGTAGAGATCAATCCGCAAAACCAACACCTCCATCAAGTCGGCAGTACCCACCGTTCCACAGAAGGCCTTCGAGCAAAAAACCCCGCCCAGGAAAAGTACATAAATGCCATTAAACGTCATTGCCTGACTTTAGGCCTGGGTCCTGCCGGTACTGGAAAAAGCTATTGTGCTGCAGCGTTGGCCGCTGAGTCCCTGGAATCCGGCATGATAGATCGTATTATTCTGACTCGGCCAGCGGTTGAGGCTGGGGAGCAGTTAGGGTTTTTACCCGGTGCAGTGGATGAGAAGTTTGCAGTTTATATAGACGCTTTTCGCGACATACTCAATGAACGGCTAGGTGGGGGTACGGTTAACTACTGTATTCGTCATGGTCGAATAGTCGCTGCCCCGCTAGCGTTTATGCGGGGTAAAACCTTTGATGAAAGCAGCTATGTGATTCTTGATGAGGCGCAAAACACTTCCGTTGCCCAGATGAAAATGTTTCTGACCCGTATCGGTGAAGGCTGTAAAGTGGTAATCAACGGTGATATTAAACAGAGTGATATTCGCGGCGCTAACGGTCTGGTCGACGCCGTTGAAAAACTAGCCGGTCTGCCGAATGTTTATATCCACCACTTTGAATATGATGACATTGTTCGCAGCGGTCTGGTAAAAGATATAATTGATCGTTACGAACCCCAATAAGCACTCGCTAAAATACATCTACTTACATGCAGCCGGAGAGCTTAGCTCTCTGGCGGTCTTGCTCTAAAGGTTTAGCACTTAAAGTTTGATCGTCACAGCTTAGTTGAGCCTCGGTAGATAAACTCCGGATATCGCCCAATAAAATCTTATCAGACAAGCAGTTAAGACTGTCTGTCTATTTGACACAGAACCAGCTCCAGCGTAGATTTCCTCATCTAAATTTAAGTCAAGCGTTTGGCGCATGTGGTCAGTTTATAGTGGGAGAAATTAAGTGGCTCTAGCAGCGGTAGAATCAACAGAAGATCATTTTCAGGCGCAGTCATCTGCACCTGTTATCGATCACGACATTGTCATTATTGGCTGTGGGTTTTCAGGTATCGGCGCGGGTATTAAATTACTGAAGAAAGGGTTTGGGGATTTTATTATTCTCGAAAAGGGCGACGGCGTTGGTGGCACCTGGCGGGATAATAGTTATCCCGGCCTGGCCGTCGATGTACCGACACTGAGTTATTCCTTTGGTTTTGAACAAAACCCCAACTGGTCGAACCTCTATGCCCCTGGATCTGAGTTAAAAGCTTATGCTGAGCACTGCACGAAAAAATACGGAATTAAGGCACACCTGCGTTATAACTGTTCGGTTACCGAAACCCTCTACGATGAAGTCAATAATATTTGGACTACCCACACCGAGGATGGCCGAGCATTTACCTCGCGCTATATTGTCAGCGCCACAGGTTATCTAACATTACCTAAACTACCCGATATTGAGGGTGTCGATGATTTTAAAGGCAAGAAAATGCACACCGGTCGTTGGGATCACAGCCATGATCTCACTGGTGAACGTGTCGGTTTTATTGGCACTGGGGCCACAGCCATTCAGGTGATTCCCGAAATAGTTCCCAAATTAAAAAGTCTGGATGTTTATCAACGTACGCCCATCTGGTTATTGCCAAAAAAAGATATGCCCGTTCCGAAATGGCTTCAAAACGGCTTTAAATATGTGCCGGGGCTGCAACGTACCGCGCGCACCTTGATGCAGATAATGACTGATACCATTATGGTCAACGGCCTCGTGTTCAACAAACAAATGTCGTGGTTGGTGAAGTGGTTTGAAAAATTTGCCGTTAAACATGTGCGAAGCCAGGTCAACGATCCTGAACTTCAGGAAAAACTGATTCCAAAATATGACTTTGGTTGTAAGCGCCCCAGCTTCACTAATAAGTTCTACCCTGTTTTCAACGAAGAAAAGGTGGAGCTTGTGACAGATACCATCGAGCGCATCACCGAAAACGGTATCGTCACCAGTGATGGTACCGAACGGGAAATCGATACTCTGATTTACGGTACTGGCTTCCAGGTATTCCAGAAAGGCCTGTCTC
>JAHRWI010000095.1 GCA_019090225.1 Porticoccaceae bacterium | reverse complement strand
TCCCCCAGCACCGACCTGCCGGATTTTTATCCCTGGTGGGAGGATAGAGAATTTTCCTGACAGCCAGTTCTTATTATGGGGATCGCTACGGTGTGGTGCTAAAAAGCTTGGCCATTGCCGCCAGGTGCGTGTCATCGAGATGAGCTTGTTGTCTGGCCAATTCCAAAGCGATTTTACCCAGTTCTTTATAGAGGCTCAGGTGCTGTGAATCCTGATCGGTGATGGCTTCGATGTGGGCGGTAAGCGTGTGTGTATCGCCACGGGCAATGGGACCAGTCAGGGCCTCGACGGGACCCAGATTCTGAAGATTCTGTAAAGATTTGGCCATTAAAGGTTGCAGGATTTGTTTTGCGTCCGGGGCCGTAATACCGGCCTGATCAAGCATGTCGAGAGCCGATTGTTGCAATGCTGCCAGATAGTTGGAGCCGACCACAGTGGCGGCATGATAGAGGGCTTTGCCTGAGGCCTTTATCGGGATAACAGTACTGCCGATCTCGGTGAACAGGTAGCTCAGTTGTTCAGTGGCTTTCGGGTCTCCCTCAAGGGTGCAGGTCGTGCCTCGATAGCTGATAAGGGATTGTTCAGGCTTGGCAAAACTATGGACGGGATGGGCGCTGGCCACCGCTGCTCCCTTGTTTTGTAGGGCTTCAAGCAGGGCGGAACTATGTAGTCCACTGGCGTGGAATACTACAGTGTCGGTCCAGGTTGGCTGGTTCTTTGTTAATGTTTCGGTTAAGGCCTCAGCGATCGAGGCGATAGCGTCATCCGGTGTGGCGATTAACCAGATATCCGCAGTGTTCATATCATGGATAGATTCACAGAGTCGACCGCCGCCGCAGAATTCAATAGCGGCCTGACTGTGCGCTGATGAGCGATTAAAGACATCACCAATCTCTACTAAGTGATGATCAGCAAAAAGCCGAATCAGCGTCCGACCGAGTTTGCCAGAGCCAATGATATTAATACGGGGTATCGGCATAGCAGGGGGCTTAAGGACTGGTGGATGCTGGTCTGTCAGGTCTTAACAATGCCTTGTAGGCTTGCACGGTTTTATATAAACCCCTATCGATGGCATCGACGATGAGAGCATGACCAATAGAGACTTCCAGCAAGCCGGGAACCTCAGCGAAGCGGGCCAGGTTGTCGAGATTGAGATCGTGACCAGCATTGACTCCCAGGCCAATATCAGTGGCGTGCCGCGCCGCTGAGTGATATTGCTCATAGATCTCGTCGCGTCGTTTTGCGTCATGCCAGGCCGCGGCATAGGGACCGGTGTATAACTCTATGCGCTCAACGCCGAGTTCTCGAGCCAGGCTAATCTGTTCAATATCGGCATCCATAAACAGGCTGATGCGTACACCGAGGGCTTTTAACTGGCTGATAATGGGTGTTAATAATTCAGCACTGCGGGTGAGATCGAAACCGTGATCCGAGGTGAGCTGATCACTGCTATCGGGAACCAGAGTGCACTGCTGGGGCTGGGTCTCTTCAACCAGCGCAATAAGCCCAGGGTAACTGCCCTGGGGAGCTGCGAATGGATTGCCTTCAATATTGAATTCCACGTCCGCAAATTGCTCGGTGAGCTGTCCCAGCTCAAGGACATCGTGAGGGCGTATATGCCTTTGGTCGGGGCGGGGGTGGACAGTGATGCCATCTGCGCCAGCGCCAATACAGGTGCGAGCATGGGCGACAACATCGGGGTGATTACCCGCGCGGGAATTGCGAATCAGGGCAATTTTGTTGACATTAACACTGAGGGCGATCAATGAAGACCTCGTATCGGGGCTTGCAAAGTACTGTCCTCGATTAGCGCAAGGAGGGATGTCAAAGACTCAGGCCCACTCGGAATAACCCCGGCGTTTACGCTTGAAGCGGGGCAGAATAACGCTTAGCAAGGCACCCATAAAAACAGACAGGGCACCGTAGAAAAACCATTTTTGGGTGCTGCTGCTGGCGAGCTGTGCTGAGGTGGCTTTGAGAACATCAATCTCGCTTTGCAGCATTTTGTTTTGTTTAAGCAATTCCTGATTTTGGCTATGAAGCTTCACGGCATTGGCTGAGACTTCCTGAATCTCTTTTAATTTGGTGGTGGTGTCCTGATTTTCACCCTGGAGGGCCGCAAGCTGAGCGCCGAGTTGCTGGGCTTCATTTTGGGCGCTGGCCAGGGCACTTTTCATTTCAGTATTCTGGGTTTTAAATTTTTCATTTTGTGCCTGAAATTTAGCGATCCGGGTTTTAGCGATAGGCTGGCTGACCAGATATTGGCTCTCTAGCCAGCCGTCAAGACCGCTGGGGGTGGTGACATGACTCCAGCCTTCCTGGGTTTCGAGGACGTTTAACTGTAAACCTGCTTTAAGGCCTCGGTGGAGGATTGCGCAACGGCTACAGGGGGTTTTTCGCAGGGGTACCCGAAGTTCATCACTGATGTAGCGGGTGGCTGCGAGGGCGGGTAGCGCAGTGATTAATAAAAATATAAGGCTGGCGACTCGATACATATTTTTAGGTCCGGTTTTTCTCATAAAGGCTGTTGTCTTCTCGATATTCGATGCGGTTATTCGGTTTGGTGCGTTCAAAGGTTTAGTTTTACGTGGTGAGCTATTTTATCAGGCGAAGCTCTTTACCAAGTGAACAAGGTCCTTAACTCGGAGAGCCAGGGGCTTCAGGGTAAGACCTTTTTGAAGGGCTTTACCTTCACCTGCGCATAAACCCCAGCGGCCAGATAGGGGTCGGCATCTGCCCAGGCTTGTGCGTCTTCAGCGCTATCAAATTCGGCAATAATAATACTGCCAGTGAAACCCGCTTCACCGGGATCATTGGCGGCAATGGCCGGGTTTGGTCCGGCGACCAGCAAACGCCCGGCCTGCTTTAAGTCTTCCAGTCGTGCCAGGTGGGCGGGTCTGGCCTGTTGGCGTAAGGCCAGGCTGTTATTGATATCTTCACAAACAATACTGAACCACATGGCGACTAATTCCCTAGTTTTGCTGCTTTGTATTGACGCTGGTTTCCAGTGTTGGAGCGGGTTCTGGCTCCGGCGCGGTGGCCGCGCCCTGGTGTTTGATGATAGCCTCGAAGGGTATGCCAGTTAGTTTTGTGATGCCTCTAAACAGGTAAACCATAGCAATCACCATAACCACTGTGGCGGGGAGAGCAATGACGGGAAAGCTCAGTGCCGTCATCTTACCCAGCTGGGCATTGTACTCGACGCTTCCCGGTTGGCTGGTGACGATATAGATAGCCAGCATATAATTGAGGATCGAGGATAAAAGGAAGGAACCGGCGATAATCCACGAGGCCGTAACGAGACGTTTTTCAAAGGCCTGGGTATTATTGGTTTTATGCAAGGCGCTTTCGACCTTTTCCAGGTCGATAATGGCGTCGTTGAACAGCAGGGTACGAACCAGGGGGAAGCGGGTTTTTAATGACGCCAGGGTGGCAATACCAAAAATAGCCGGTATTGCGGCTTCTTTGATGGCCAGGTATTTGGGATCAAGGCCCAATAAGCTAATGCCACCGGTCATAAAAATACTGAAGACCCCAAGACCAGAGAAGAAATTGATTTTCCGGCGTCGACAGAAATCGCTCAAGCCGTAGCTGATCGGGAATAATAGCGCGACAACAATTCCCCAGGTGGTGCCCAGATATTCTTCGCCGCTTAGCTTGGTCAAAATCAAGGTCGGTACGACGACGTTGATGGCCAGGTTCAGCAGCATATTGTCCTGTTTTGGAGAGCCCTGTTTTGGTGTTGCTGGTTTCAACGTTTCCTGTTTCAGAGTTGCAGGGCTGCCGGTGCTTTCGGTCATGATTTATGTTTGCTGTAGGGAGAAAGCGGCGATTTTAGCGCTTCCGGGCCCGTTTGGCACGGAGCTTTCCCTAAACTTTGCCTGAACCCTTGCCGCGAACCCAGCAATGAGCCGTTTGATCTCTCGAAGACCACCCGAAATAGTGGCTATTGCGATAGGACATAGTAAGGGCTCGTTTTAGCGACCAGCTATCGTGTTTTAGCATCGAAGGCTTTATAGTCTGCGCCCTTCTTCCAGACCAGTATATCTCGTGGCACAGACGCTTTATATCCACCCAGAAAACCCCCAGGCCCGTTTGATCAATCAGGCGGTGGATATTATTACTGGGGGCGGCGTTGTGGTTTACCCTACCGACTCGGCCTATGCCATTGGCTGTCATTTGGGTGATAAAGCCGCTCTGGATCGTATTCGGCAGATCAGGCATCTTGATAAGCACCATAACTTCACGCTGGTATGCAGGGATCTATCTGAGCTGGCTGCCTATGCCCGGGTCAATAATCAGGTTTTTCGTCGCTTAAAAGCCAATACCCCTGGTGCCTATACTTTTATTCTCGAAGCGACCTCAGAAGTACCCCGGCGGTTGATGCACCCAAAGCGTAAAACCATAGGATTACGGGTGCCGGGCAACCCCATTGCCCAGGCCTTGCTCGAAGCACTGGGTGAGCCGCTGATGAGCATCACCTTGATTATGCCGGACGATGAATACCCCTTGACCGACCCCCAGGATATACGCGACCTGCTGGATAAACGTGTTGATTTGATTGTCGATGGTGGTTTCTGTGGTCTTGAGCCGACCACCATTATTGACTTGACTAAAGATTCCCCAGAGCTGATTCGTGAGGGCATGGGCGATCTAAGCGCTTTCGATTTGTGAGGCAAAAATAGTTGGGTCGAGGGGCAATAGTCGGTGATAGGTAATTAGCTTAAATATTCGGCATAAATAGTGGCGGCGATAACATATAATGTGGCCTGCTCGTAACCACTATCAAGCCGAGAGGCTCAATGACTACAGAGCCAGTCATGGTGAATCCAGAACCTTCAGCAGAACTTCCAGCGCAGCCTGAAACACAAGAGCCTGAAACAGCGCCGTCCGGAGAGCAGCCTGACGCTGACCCAGCATCAGCCCAGGGTGAAATGTCTTTTGCCATTGTGCAGGGCAAGCAGCTCACCGAGTTACCCAAAGATTTATATATCCCGCCCGAAGCTCTCGAAGTTATTCTTGAGGCTTTCGAGGGGCCTCTCGACTTATTGCTCTACCTGATCAACCGGCAGAATCTCAATATTCTCGAAATCAATGTTGCTGAGATCACTCATCAATACATGGCCTATATCGAGATGATGAAAGCTCTGCACTGGGATTTGGCAGCGGAATATCTGCTTATGGCCGCGATGTTGGCGGAGATTAAATCGCGCATGTTGTTGCCCCGTCAGGACGAACTTGAGGACGATGAAGGCGATCCTCGGGCCGAATTGATCCGACGTTTGCAGGAATATGAGCGCTTTAAAACTGCTGCTGAAGATATTGATAAATTACCCAGAACTGGGCGAGATACCTTTATAGCTGAGATCAAAGCACCGGCGCGCGGTCAGCAACGCCCGGAGCCAACAGTGACCATGCAGGAATTGTTGCTGGCGCTGGCGGCCACGCTACGGCGCGCTGAATTGATCGACAGTCATCATATTTCCTTCGAGGTGCTATCGACCCGCGAGCGTATGAGCCAGGTGCTAAGCCAGTTACGCGATCAGCGCTTCGTGCCATTTCAGGACTTATTTAAGTTATCTGAAGGCCGTAACGGCGTTGTCGTCACCTTTTTGGCGTTGCTTGAATTAATGAAAGAAGCTCTGGTGGAAATTGTTCAGGGCGAGCCTTTAGGGCCTATCCACGTGAAAGCGAGAATAAATTGATGGACGGTGATCAGCTCAGAAAAATTATTGAAGCGGCCCTGCTGACGGCCGG
>JAHRWI010000094.1 GCA_019090225.1 Porticoccaceae bacterium | reverse complement strand
CAGCGGTAGGCAGGCGTAAAATAAAAAATGCGGCGGGCCATATGAGAAATACCACCGTCGCCGCAAGTACCTGAAAAGCAGCGCGCCACTGGACGGTTTCAATCAAATAATTGGTGAACGGCACGACGGTAAATATACCCACACCGATACCAGCGGTAACGATTCCGAGCGCAGTGCCAACTTTATGGGGAAACCATCGTTCCGACAAAATCACCGAAGGCACCCAGCCACAGGCACCCAGGCCTATCGCGCTAATCACACCAAATGAAATATAGAGTTGCCACCATTGGTTAATTTGTGACGTTAAGAGCAAGCCCACCGCCATGACCAGGGAACCAATCATCATCAGGCGAGTTGGCCCAAACTTTTCAACCAGGCGACCAGCAAACGGCCCGAATAGACCGTGAGTAACAATAAATACTGACATGGCACCAGAGGTCACGGATCGCGACCAGCCGAAGTCTTCAATCAAGGCCAGTAGAAAAACCGAGTAGGAATACCAGATGCCGTAAAGCAAACCCAGCGTAATAAACAGGGTGCCAACAACCAGCCCACCACTGCGAAAATTCTGATCTGAACTCAATGGGGACTCCGGCGCAATCTCTGATCACCACAACAATCAACTGATGGGATGATCGGAAATCTGATTTAATAATTTGAGATAAACAAGAATTACGGGAAGAGCCAGGCTCTTCCCGTAAGTTAAAACACTTTCAGGTGGGCTTGTGCTGCTTGTTTCGCCTCATTAGCACTTCTTACAGGAAGCTGCCGACAATAGGCATGAACCCTAGCAACAAAACCCTACAGGCAAAGCCCAGAACTTAGCCTGCGCCCCAACCACCGTCGACAACAAATTCGTTGGCGGTGATAAATTTGGCCTCATCTGAACACAAAAACAAAGACATGGTGGCGATGTCCATTGGCTCACCCATATGACCCATAGGCGTCGCGGCAGTGATTTCTGCTACGTAGTCGCCGGTCAAAGTATCCGCTAGCGGCGTTTTGATAATGCCGGGGTGGACGGAGTTAATGCGCACGCCCTGCCGAGCATATTCAAGACCAGCAGATTTGGTCATCAGACGCACCGCACCTTTGGCGCCGTGGTAGGACACCATGCTCGGTGTACCCATGATGCCGTACAGCGATGAAATATTGACGATGGCACCGTTACCGGATTTTTTCAGCTCGGGCATGCAGGCTTTCATGCCCAACCAGACACCGGTCTGACAGATCGCCACGATGCGGTTAAAACCTTCAAGGGTTTCTTCTTCAACACCAACAAGATTGGCAACTCCGGCATTGTTAACCAAAGTGGTTATCGCACCATACGTTTCAACGGTTACCTTGACCACATTAGCCCAGTCGGCTTCGCTGGTGACATCCTGACGAACAAAGATGGCATCACCGCCCTCACCTTTAATCGCCGCCACAACGTTGGCACCCAGTTCTTCCTGGATATCAGTGATGACGACTTTCGCCCCTTCGCGGGCGTATAAGAGCGCGTGGCCTTCGCCGATGCCACTGGCTCCACCGGTAATAATGGCTACTTTACCTTCGAGTCTGTTACCCATAATCATTCCCCTGTTTCGTTAATTGATTGCTTGATTACTTAAGTACTTCATTGATTGAAAAATTTTTTTGCACATTTAAAGACCAGGTATGTTGAAACTTCTGCTACCTAAAACGGTAAATTCTCTAGCCCTGCAAATCTAATCTTGCAGCTCTAACCCGGTGCTCTTAACCTGGCACTTCTAGCCAGGTAAGTAGAGTCCCCCATTCACATGAAAGGTCTGGCCGGTAATATACGAGGCATCATCGGACAATAAAAACTCTACGGTCGCGGCGATTTCATGGGGTTTACCGGCCCTGCCCATGGGTACTTTGGCGATCAGTCCTTCGAATACTTCATCTGGCATCACCCCTTTTAAACCGTCGTGCATAATCAGGCCCGGTGCCATGGCATTAACCGTGACACCATAGGGAGCCAGATCCAGCGCCACCGAATGGGTATAACCGAGCACACCGGCCTTTGCTGCGGAGTAACAGGCTTGTCCGCTAGGAGGCTGATAGGCCGCCAGCGAGGCAAAATTGACGATCCGGCCAAAGCCATCATCAACCATGGCTTTTGAAAACGCCCGGGTGCAAAAAAATGTGCCATTGATATTGACCTGAATCACCCTGTTATGGGTTTTGGTATCCAGCTCCCAGGGCTTACCATAACCTTGTATACCCGCGTTATTGACCAGGTAAGCAACCTGCATTCCTCGACTAGCGATTTCAGCAGCCAGGTCATCGACGTGTTCATCTTTGGTGACGTCGAGGGGAAACAAGGTGACTTGCTCTGCTTCAGACGGGGTCAGTGCGGATTGCCGCCATTGCTCCAGTTCGTCGGGGGTTTTACGGTCACAGCCAATGATCGGGATACCTTTAGCAATCAGGCGTTTGGTCATGGCTGTACCCAGGCCACCGATGGCACCGGTGATGAGTGCGTATTTTTTTGTTGTAGTCATGGCCTTACTCCAAACTAAAAATAATTTTCAATTCGACTTCGTAGTCTTTAATCTGACCTTTCTCAATATTGGCTCGTTCGCCCACCACTTCAATTTTTTGTATGCCCCGAAGGGTTTGTTGGGCCCGCTCAAAACCCCGTTCAGTGGCGTCCTGAAAACTAAGGGGCGATGTCGCGGTAACGGTAGATACGCTTGATACAGTCATTGCTAAGTCCTCTTTCTTAAATGTGTAGTTCTTATAGGTGCAGTGCTTATAGGTGCAGTTGATCGGGTGGCGTCATGGCAAATTGCAAATAAGCGCGCACATAATAATCCAGCTCCCCGTCTGGGGAGACGACCAGATGCTTGCTGATCACTTCCATAGCGCGGACACCGCGTAAGGTTTTATTGGCCCGCGCTAAAATTTGCGCCAGGGCGTCCTCAAAAGATTCGCTGGACGAGCCAAGCAGTTCATTTGATTTACCGTGTGACATAGCTTCTTCCTCTGTTCGGACGCACAACGAATAGACCCGATGGTTTATCCAAAAATTGCGCCTGGCTCGGGTACCGATAACGATGAATAGTACAGCACTTCTTGCCGCTCTGTTATCTCTGCATAAGCCTGATCAGCGAGCATATCGAGATGCCCCATAACTTCTGAAATTACCGCATAGAGCTGCTTTTCCCAGACCTTGGGGAATAATTGCTGGGCGACTTCCAGGGGATTTAGTGAACCATTTTTTTGCAGAATCTTCGATATTTTTAACAGGCGGCGCTCGGTGGACAACTTGTAACCGGCGATCAGCTCGCGATGATCATGGATGATGTCGCCATGACTGGGAAAGACATATTCGGCATCGTAGGGAATGACCTTGTCGGTAGACTGATAATACTCAGTCAAGGCATGAATCCTGTCCACCTCAGGCGAGGCAGGCACATGCAGCAGACAAACCGGCGTGATATCGGTGAGCAGATGATCCCCCGAAAACATCTGCCGGGTCTCGGCCTGCCAGAACACCACTTCTTCGGGGCAATGCCCAGGCGTGTGTATGGTCTCCAGCTCAAAACCCTTGATAGGAATAGTATCGCCGTCGCTGAGCTCACGATCCAGCTCGCAGGGCTTATAAACTTTGTCCATATGCTTTCGGTACTTATGGGCTTTGTCATACATTTCATCGCTCAAACCGAGACCATGGAAAAACACTTTTTCGCGGGCGATTTGATCTGCTGTGGGTAGGTAGCGATTAACTGAGGCTTTGATGGCTTTATGACCCCAGACCTCACAACCCGACGCTTGTTTAATGCGTGCTGACTGTCCGAAGTGATCGGTATGGCCGTGAGTCAGCAGCAACAAAGTAATATCTTTGATGGCAAAACCGAACTGAGCCAGACCAGTTTCCAGGGCCTGCCAGCAGACCTCTCGACCAACGCCAGTATCAATCAGCACCAGCTCATCTGAGCCTTCCTCGGGCAAAATAGCGTAGCTGTTGATGTCACCAAAGTCGTAACCGGTAGGCGTGGGCAGCCGCGCAATCCGGCCAAATTGTTTGATACCCGGTTGCTCTTTCATATTGGTGACAGCTCTGGCGTTACTGTGAAATCGATGGCGTCTGTCTCTTATACACATCTGACGCTGCCGACGAACTC
>JAHRWI010000093.1 GCA_019090225.1 Porticoccaceae bacterium | reverse complement strand
ATAAGCCGAGTTCTTTAAGGGCGTCGAACATGTCCTGGGGGTATTCTGCGGTTTCATCAATGGCCTGGGCTCTGGGAGCAACTTTTTCCCGAGCAAAACGGCGTACGGTGTCCTGTAATAATCGTTGTGATTCGTCTAATCTGAAGCTGCTCATGTTACTTCCCTTGCTGTTTCTTCTAATGTTGAGATCTTGGGTTTTGATGGGGCTTTTAGTGGCTTTCTCTTGTGGTGAGCGCCGCACAGGCTTAGCGCACTGCATCGTCGAATCCGCATATCGAATCCACGTATCGAACAAGCATATTGTCATCGTGTTTAACGGTGATCAATAGTGCCGGGTTCCAGGATATGGAGCAAGAGGTGCGATATAGTGTGGGAGATGGGAGTGTCCCAAATGCGAATATCCGAGGTGGCAATGTCCGAGATTGAAACGTTTCGAGAAGAGGTTCGTGAGTGGTTGCAGGAAAACTGCCCTGAGAGTCTAAGAAAACGCTGGGCTGATCCATTTGCCGAATTTAGTGTGCTGAGAAAACTGAGAACGGGCGACTCCGCGCTTTGGTTAGAAGCAATGATCACAAAGGGCTGGACGGCTCCCACCTGGCCTGTGGAATACGGTGGTGGCGGGCTGAGTCGGCATCAAAATGCCGTGTTGCAAGCCGAGATGGCAAGGATCAATGCCCCTTATCCATTGCTAGGTATGGGGCTATCGATGATAGGGCCTACGCTTCTTGACCTGGGCACGGAGGCGCAAAAAAAGGCTCATATGCCAGGCATTATCACGGGTGATACTCGGTGGTGCCAGGGTTATAGCGAACCCAATGCGGGCTCTGATCTGGCGAACATACAAACCAAAGCAGAAGATAAAGGCGATCACTTTATTATCAACGGGTCAAAAACCTGGACCTCTGGTGGCCAGCATGCCACCTGGATGTTCTGTTTAGTAAGAACGGGAAAGTACGAGAAAAAACAACAAGGTATTAGTTTCGTGCTTTTTGAAATGGATCAGCCCGGCATTACCCTTAAGCGGATTAAACTCATCAGCGGTGATTCACCATTTTGCGAAACATTCTTTGATGACGTTAAGGCGCTTAAAGAGAACCTTATTGGCGAGCTGGATGATGGCTGGACCGTTGGTAAGCGCTTATTGCAACATGAACGTTCCTCGTTAGGGGCTTCTCCTGCTCAACCATCAGGTGAAAAAACCAAGGTGCCCCAACTCGTCACAATGGCGAAAAAATATCACGGTGAAGTCAATGGGCGCATCGCTAACCCCGAATTGCGCACCGACATTATCCGGCACCTTATCAACAGAAAGGCGTTTAAGCTGACGACTAAAAGGGCCTTTGATGAAGCAAAGGCGGGTGCATCATCGGGCGAGACCACGTCAATGTTTAAGTTTTATGGTTCTGAAAACACTCAAATACAGCATGAGTTAATGTTGGAGGCGATTGGAACCAATGCGATGGCATGGGAAGGCGACGATTTTTCTGCCACCGAACTTGAAACCTTAAGAAACTGGTTGGGCGGTAAAGCGACGACGATCTACGGCGGCAGCTCAGAAATACAGTTGAACATTATTGCCAAACGCGTACTCGGTTTGCCGGAATAGAGGTCTACCAGAGTATCGCCTTACCGGAACAGTGGTTTGCGGGAATATAGATCTACCAAAATAGCAGGCTCCAGGAACTTACAATGCCATTAAATTATTCAGAAGAACAAAGCCTCCTTCGCGATTCAGCCAGGGATTTTTTTACAACGACTTTACCGGTTTCAAATCTTAGAGAACTTCGCGACCAGAAAAATGAAACGGGCTATTGCACCGATGCATGGCAAGCGATGATCGATTTAGGTTGGGGGGGCATCACTATTCCGGAAGAATTCGGTGGCCTGGAATTTGGCTATAAGGGATTGGGTGTGATCCTGGAGCAAGGGGGAAGGACGCTAGCCGCTTCACCGCTACTGGCCACCTGTGCATTAGGTGTTACCGCTATTGTCGAGGGCGGAAGCGCTGAACACAAAAAGGATCTGTTGCCTCTTGTTGTGGGGGGTGAAATCTCTCTGGCTTTGGCCGTCGATGAACAATCCGTTCATGCGCCCTTTAACATCGACTGTAAAGCGCTTAAAGAGGGCAACAACTACAGCCTGTCGGGACAGAAAGTATTTGTTTTAGATGGTCATGTGGCCGATGAGCTAATCGTAGTAGCTCGCACAAGTGGCGATACCACTAGCAGAGAAGGTCTAACACTTTTTTTGGTGAACGCAAAATCAAAGGGTATTAGCTTCCATCGAAGTGTCATGGTGGATAGCAGGAATGCCTGTCGCATTAATTTCGATAAGGTCTTAGTAGCAGAAACTCAAGTTTTAGGCACGGTAGACCAGGGTGCAGAACTGCTAGATTTTATACTGGATGTGGGCAGGATCTGTCTGTCGGCAGAAATGTTAGGCAGCCTGCAGGAAGCGTTTGAGCGAACTGTTGAATACCTGAAAATGAGAGAGCAGTTTGACGTACAGATCGGTACCTTCCAGGGTTTACAGCACAGAGCTGCAAGGATGTTTTGCGAAGTCGAATTGGCAAAATCAGTGGTTATCGCTGCACTCACAACCCTGGACGATGGCGCTGATCGAACCAGCATTGCTGAGCAAGCTAGCCAGGCCAAAGCGAAAGTCTCAGAAGTTTTTAAACTCGTGAGCAACGAAACTATCCAGATGCATGGCGGTATAGGCACGACGGACGAAGAGGAGGTGGGTTTATTCCTCAAGCGGGCAAGGGTGGCCGAGCAAACCTTTGGCGGTATCGGCTTCCACATGAACCGTTGGGGTGAACTTAATAATTTATAATTAGGGCATACCTATGCGAATCATTGTTTTAATTCTTGCCCTGGGTATCACCATGTACCTGGTTATGCGTCAGGTGGAAGAGGTGACGCCGACCGAAGGCGAGGGTGCCGGTGTGATTTACGGAAAGGAGCTGGAAAAGGCTCGTGGTGTTGAGCAGCTTTTACAGGAGGAGGCTCAAAAGCGTCTTGAGGAAGCGGATAAGTTAGCAAGGTAGCGATCAGTATGCAGCTAATCTGGCGACACGGGTTTATTCGAGGGTTTTCGGGGGTTAGCTGGGCTTTACCTGGGGTTTATCTGGAGTTGATAAAGTGAATAATAATAAAAATGTCTGGCTATTGGTGTGCTGCCAGGCTTTGACTATGTCGATTCCAGCTTTTCTGGTTTTTCTGGGCAGTATTATTGGCCAAGAATTGTCCCCTGATTCTGGTCTGGCGACGCTGCCAGTGGGGGCCTTTATTTTAGGTTCTGCCTTAGCAACCCTGCCGGTGATTCTCGCTATGCGCCGTTGGGGCCGCAAGCGCATATTTATCGTCTGCGCGGGGATTT
>JAHRWI010000092.1 GCA_019090225.1 Porticoccaceae bacterium | reverse complement strand
GCCACCAAATTGATCAAACTCAAAAACGCCGACCGGGCCATTCCAGATAATAGTACCGGCATTTTGCAGGATTGTGGCAAGTTGCTGAGCGGTTTCCGGGCCGATGTCCAAAATCATATCGTCTTCGGCCACCTCCCCCACCTGCCTCGTAGTGGCGACGGCATCTTCAGAAAACTCTTTCGCCGTCACCACATCAAGCGGCAAGGGGATATCACACTTGCTGGCTAAGGCTGCGGCAATATCGGTGAGTTCATGTTCACACAGTGATTTACCCACGGGCTTACCGGCAGCCGCGAGGAAAGTATTGGCGATACCGCCACCAACAATCAATTGATCAACCTTGTCCGACAATGACTCTAATACCGTCAGTTTAGTTGAGACCTTGGAGCCGCCAACGATGGCCACCAGGGGTCGTGCAGGATTTGCCAGCGCTTTGCCCAGAGCATCCAGCTCTTTAGCCAGCAAAGGTCCGGCACAGGCAACAGGGGCAAAACGAGCGACACCATGGGTCGATGCCTGGGCGCGATGGGCGGTGCCAAAAGCATCCATCACAAAAATATCGCAGAGTGCTGCATAAGCGCGTGCGAGATCTTCATCATCATTTTTTTCGCCGATGTTAAAACGGACATTCTCAAGCAGTACAACTTGCCCATCGGCTATATCCAGGTCTGCTGCTGAGCCTTCCTGCCAGGGGCTTACCAGCGCGACATTCTTATCAAGCAGGGCGCTAAGATGACTGGCCACAGGCTTGAGGCTAAAGGCCGCGTCCATTTCACCCTCTACGGGCCGACCTAGATGCGACATTAATATAACTTTTGCACCCGCTTCTATCGCCAACTGAATGGTCGGCAGCGCTGCGCGAATTCTGGCATCAGAACTCACGACGCCATCTTTAACAGGGACATTGAGATCCTCTCGAATCAACACCCGCTTACCCGCCAGGTCGAGATCCACCATGTTCAACAGGGTCATATCGCCTCCAGATTTATTTCAACTGACGCCAGTACAAGAGAATATCGAGCATGCGATTGGCATAAGCCCACTCGTTATCAAACCACAACAGTACCTTCACCAGGCGTTTACCGCCGACCCGCGTCTGGCTGGCATCAACGATTGCCGAACGACTGTCATGATTAAAATCGCAGGATGCCAGGGGCTCTTCGGTATAACCAAGAATCTCAAAACTCTGCTGAGCTACCGCTTCGCACAAAATTGCGTTGATCTCAGCATTCGTTGTGTCGCTCTGCACCTGCACAGACAGATCGATGACGGAAACATTTTGGGTCGGCACCCGCATGGCCTGAGCTTCAAAACGCCCGGCTAATTCCGGTAACACTCTATCAATCCCTCGGGCCAGCTTAGTCTCCACCGGAATAATCGACTGGAAAGCGGCCCGGGTTTTGCGCAGATCGGTATGGTGATAGGAATCCAGCACCGGTTGATCGCTCATCGCCGAATGAATCGTGGTGATCACACCGGCTTCGATACCCAGAGCCTCATGCAGCACCTTAATGACCGGCACCACACAGTTAGTCGTACAGGAGGCCGCCGAAATAATACGGTGCTGATTCGTTAAATCCTGATGATTAATGCCAAACACGATAGTCGCATCGATATCCGGATCGGCAGGCTGGGAGAATAATACTGACTTAGCACCAGCCTCTAAATGCGCCTCGGCTTCGACTCGCGAGCTGATACTACCGCTGCACTCCAGGCTTATATCGACCCCAAGTTGACGCCATGGCAAAGCACTGATTTGCTCGTGATGACTAATTCGAATAGGGCGTTTATCGAGGATGAGTTGTTCACCATCGATATCCAGCTGTCCGGCAAAACGACCGTGGGTGGAATCGTATCGACACAAATGGGCAATGGTGTCGAGGTCGGCCAGCTCGTTGATCGCGACCACTTCAAGTTGCTCACTTAACTGACGCTCCCACAGCGCACGCAGGACACTCCGTCCAATACGGCCAAAGCCATTAATGGCAAGGCGCGTTGAGGCAAAGTGTGTCGCTTTAGAACCTGTAGACACAGAGCTAGCAGGCATTAAGTCAACAAAGCCTGGGCTCTGGCGACAGTATTGTCGACCGTAAAACCAAAGTAGGCCATCAACTCAGGGCCAGGCGCAGAGGCGCCAAAAGTGGTCATACCGATGATGTCACCGTCGAGGCCGACATATTTATGCCAGAAATCGGCGTGTAGCGCTTCGATAGCAAGGCGCTTGCGAACGGTCGGTGGCAACACCGCATCCCGATAAACCTGATCCTGGGCATCAAAAATCTCAGTGCAGGGCATGGATACCACACGGGCACGTCGGCCAGCGGCGTTTAATTTCTCGGCAGCGGCGACCGCGAGCTGTACCTCAGAACCGGTGCCAATAAGAATAATCTCTGGCTCACCGGCGCAATCAACCAGCACATAGCCGCCACGACCAATGTCAGCCACTTGCTGTGTTGTGCGCTCCTGGTGAGGCAAACCCTGGCGGGTGAAAATCAAGGCTGAGGGGCCATCTTTTCTTTCGATAGCGGCTTTCCAGCACACTGCGGACTCAACCGAATCACAGGGTCGCCAGGTATTCATATTCGGCGTGGTGCGCAAACTGGCGAGTTGCTCAACGGGCTGATGAGTCGGGCCGTCTTCGCCCAGACCAATAGAATCGTGGGTGAAAACAAAAATGCTCTGCTGCTTCATCAATGCAGCCATACGCACGGCGTTGCGGCAATATTCCATAAATACCAGGAAGGTCGCGCCATAATTAATAAAACCGCCGTGCAGGGCGATGCCATTCATCATGGCAGCCATGCCGAACTCACGGACACCGTAATACAGGTAGTTACCGTTGGCATTATCAGCGCTTATATCCTCGCAACCCTTCCAGATAGTGTTATTGGAACCGGCCAGGTCAGCAGAGCCACCCAGTAATTCAGGCAGAAGTGGCCCGTAGGCATCCAGACAATTTTGCGAGGCTTTACGGGTCGCCGGTGATTCGCCTTTAGCCTGGCACTCGGCAATATAAGCATCGGCCTGTTGGGAAAATTTCGGCGGTAAATGACCATCCAGGCGGCGCTCAAAATTGATTGCCAGCTCGGGGAAGGCCTGCTGATAGGCGTCGAAGCTTTGTTGCCAATCCGATTCTGCAGCTTCACCTTTGGCTTGTGCGTTCCAGGCACCGGCAATATCAACAGGAATCTCAAAAGCTGCGCTCGTCCAGCCCAGCGCCTGCCGGGTTGCCTGGATCTCATCGTCACCCAGAGGCGCACCATGACAACCTTCGGTGCCCTGCTTCGCGGGGGAACCAAAACCGATAATCGTCTTACAACAAATTAGTGTCGGTTTATCATTTTGCTTACGGGCGGTTTCAATAGCCACTTTGATGGCCTGATCATCATGACCATCGACATCGCGAATCACCTGCCAGCCATAGGCTTCAAAGCGAGCCGGGGTATCGTCGGTAAACCAGCCTTCCACCTCACCATCGATGGATATGCCATTGTCATCATAAAAAACCGTGAGCTTACCGAGCTTGTGAGTGCCCGCCAAAGAACACACTTCGTGGGAAATTCCCTCCATCAAACAGCCATCACCGACAAAAGTGTAGGTTTGATGATCGACCACCTCATAGCCGGGGCGATTAAATTGCGCGGCCAGAATTTTCTCCGCCAGCGCCATGCCCACTGCGTTGGCCAGCCCCTGACCCAGTGGCCCAGTGGTGGTTTCAATTCCGGGGGCTTCGCCGTATTCGGGATGACCAGCTGTCTTTGAATGTAACTGGCGGAAATTCTTTAACTCTTCGATGGCCAAATCATAGCCACTGAGGTGCAATAAAGAGTAAAGCAACATCGAGCCATGGCCGTTAGAGAGTACAAAACGGTCACGATTAGCCCAGCCTGGGTTAGCCGGGTTATGAACCAGATAATCATTCCACAGCACTTCGGCAATATCAGCCATTCCCATAGGCGCACCGGGATGACCACTATTAGCTTGCTGGACCGCATCCATACTGAGCGCACGAATGGCATTAGCGAGTTGACGACGGGTTGGCATGCTTGGCTCCTGGGAGGGGCAAAAAAGGGTGGCTATTTTCCCCCACCGGCTGGCACCAGTAAAGGATTGCAGGTCGACACAAGGATATTTCTGCCCACCCCAGTAATTTCCAACAGGAAACCACGTAAAATGATAAGTAATCGGCTATTTATTGCATCGATTTATTTTGATGTTATGTAAAACTATAGTATTCTCGCACCCTATGAAACCTCTCACAACACCGAACAGCATCGATCCAGAACTTTCGCTAGGCCTCGCCACCGCAGTATTAAAAGCAGCCGGTGATGAACTGCGCGCAAAAATCCTGCGCATCTTGCAGCGTGATGCCTTCGGGGTGCTGGAATTAAGCCGTATATTCACCATCCGCCAGCCCGCTATGAGCCATCACCTGAAGATTCTGTCCAAGGCCGGCCTGGTCACCTTTCGTCGAGAAGGCACCTGTATTTTCTACCGCCGTAGTTACTATGAACAGGACGGCCTGGATTTACTTCGTCAGCAAATATTTACCCAGCTCGACCAATGCCCTCTCGCAAACGATATTGAACAGGGCATAGAAACCATCCATCAGGAACGGGCCGAAACCTCCCAGGCGTTTTTCCATAATAATGCCGAGCGCTTTCGGGAACAACAGGATTTGATCGCCAGTTGCAGTCAATACGGTGATAGCGTGATTCAGTTGATTGACGAATTACAGCTGCCTGATAGCAAAACAGCATTAGAGATTGGCCCCGGTGAGGGCGACTTACTTCCTGAACTGGCAGCGCGGTTTAAAAAAGTCATTGCCCTGGACAATTCTGAGCCAATGCTCGAACGGTCCAAAGCCCTCATTACCAAAAACGGCATTACCAAGGTCGAATTTTTACTCGGTAACATCGGCTCGCTAAGTAAGCCCATAGAAGCCGATATCATCACCCTGAATATGGTCCTCCACCACCTCGCCCAGCCCGCCGATACACTCAAAGCGATTGGCGCCCTACTCAATGATGGCGGCGCGCTAATCATCACTGAACTCTGCCAGCACGATCAGGACTGGGCACATTCGGCCTGCGGTGATCTGTGGTTAGGGTTCTGTCCAGAGGAGCTAGCCATTTGGGCTAAAGCCGCCGGTTTGGACGAGGGCAAGAGTCAGTTTCTCACCCAACGCAACGGCTTTCGTATCCAACTGCGGCAATTTTTAAAACCCGCCAGCAGTTAGCGCATCAAGACATAAGCCGTTGTATTACCTGATAATTTATAACCAGGCACTTTACAATCGCACAACGTAGGCCAGGAGCCTTATAAAATGAGTCAATATAGTGTTTTTACGTCTGAATCGGTATCCGAAGGCCATCCCGATAAAATGGCCGATCAAATTTCCGATGCCATCGTAGATGCCATGCTCACCGACGACCCCAACTCTCGGGTTGCGGTGGAAACCATGGTCAAAACAGGTATGGCGATAGTCGCTGGGGAAGTGCGCACCAGAACCTATGTGGATCTTGAAGAGATCGTCCGCCAGGTGATTCTCGATATTGGTTATGACTGCTCAGAGGTTGGCTTCGATGGTGCCTCCTGCGCGGTGATCAATGCCATTGGCAAACAATCTGGCGACATCGCCATGGGCGTTGATGAAGCCGATGACAAAGAGCAGGGTGCCGGTGATCAGGGCCTCATGTTTGGTTATGCCACCAACGAAACCGACGTGCTGATGCCTGCGCCGATCTACTATTCACACCGTCTGGTCGAACGACAGGCACATTTGCGTAAGCACAAAGTTTTGCCCTGGCTGCGCCCGGATGCAAAAAGCCAGGTGACCTTGCGTTATGAAAATGGCTCCCCAGTCGCCGTCGATGCGGTGGTGCTATCTACCCAGCACGATCCCGATATTTCCCTGGCCGATTTACAGGAGGCTGTGCGGGAGGAAATTATCAAACCCGTGCTGCCCGCAGAATGGCTGCACAAAGATACTCTGTATCACATCAACCCAACTGGCTTGTTCGTGATCGGCGGCCCCATGGGCGACTGCGGGCTGACCGGGCGCAAAATTATTGTTGATACTTATGGCGGCATGGCCCACCACGGCGGCGGCGCGTTCTCCGGCAAAGACCCGTCGAAAGTTGACCGCTCTGCGGCCTATGCCAGTCGTTATGTGGCTAAAAATATCGTTGCCGCTGGCCTCGCTGAGCGCTGCGAAATTCAGGTCTCCTACGCCATCGGCGTCGCAAAACCGACCTCGATTAGCGTCAATACTTATGGCACCGGCAAATGTTCGGATCAGCGTATCGTCCAGCTCATCGACGAACATTTTGATCTCCGCCCTGCGGGATTGGTCGAGATGCTCAACCTGAAACGACCGATCTACCGAAATACCGCTGCTTATGGCCATTTTGGTCGTGAAGAACCTGATTTCACCTGGGAACAGACAGATAAAGCCGAAGCATTACGCGCGGCAATCTAAGCCTGAGAATTGCCTAAATCTGAGTGTGCAAAGCAGGCGCTATCTAAACCGAATCATTAAGGACATCTAATATGAGTAACTTCGCTAACGCCCCTGATCTCAAACCCGACTTTAAAGTCGCCGACATAAGCCTGGCCGACTGGGGTCGCCGGGAAATTGAAATCGCCGAAACTGAAATGCCTGCGCTAATAGCTATCCGAGACAAATACCACGCCTTACAGCCTCTGGCTGACGCAAAAATCCTCGGTTGCATCCATATGACTATCCAGACCGCTGTGCTGATTGAGACCCTCGAAGCGCTCGGTGCGGAAGTACGCTGGTCGTCGTGCAATATTTTCTCTACCCAGGACCATGCAGCGGCGGCCATCGCCCACAGTGGTGTCGCGGTCTACGCCTGGAAAGGTGAAACTGAGGAAGAATACGACTGGTGTATCGAGCAAACTATTCTCAAAGACGGTCAGCCCTGGACGGCCAATATGGTGCTTGACGACGGCGGTGATTTGACAGCGATTCTCCATGATAAATACCCGCAGGTGCTTGAGAATGTCCACGGCATCACCGAGGAAACGACCACCGGAGTGCACCGTCTCTACGAAATGCTGACCAAAGGCGAACTCAAAGTGCCGGCCATCAACGTCAATGATTCGGTCACGAAATCGAAAAATGACAACAAGTACGGTTGCCGACACAGCCTCAACGACGCTATCAAACGGGCCACCGATCATTTGTTGGCAGGCAAAAAAGCCCTGGTCATTGGTTATGGCGACGTCGGTAAGGGCTCCGCGCAGTCACTCCGCCAGGAAGGCATGATCGTCCGGGTTAGCGAAGTCGACCCCATTTGCGCTATGCAGGCCTGCATGGATGGCTTTGAGGTCTCCTCGCCCTTTATCGACGGCATCAACGATGGCACCGCCAAAAGTGTTGATGCCAGCTTATTAGGCCAGATCGACCTGGTGGTCACCGCCACTGGCAACCTCAATGTCTGTGATCGAAATATATTAAGCGCACTTAAGTCAGGTGCTGTGGTCTGTAATATCGGCCACTTTGATAACGAAATCGAAACCGCCTGGACGCGGGAAAACTGGTGCTGGGAAGAGGTCAAACCCCAAGTTCATACTCTCTATCGTGCAGCCACCAAAGATACCGCTGGCGGCGACCATATTCTGCTATTGAGTGAAGGTCGCCTGGTGAATTTGGGCAATGCCACGGGGCATCCCAGCCGGGTGATGGACGGCTCTTTTGCCAACCAGGTACTGGCACAAATCCATTTATTTGAGCGCAAGTTTGCCGACCAAAATCCGACCCAACAAGCCGAGGCACTACGTGTCGAAGTCCTGCCCAAGCACCTCGACGAAGAAGTGGCCGCACACATGGTGCGAGGCTTCGCCGGTGTTACCACTAAATTGACCCAGGCCCAGGCCGATTACATCAATGTTAGTGTTGACGGGCCGTTTAAACCCGATAGCTATCGTTACTAGCCTCTAGTTTCAAGAAAACCATCACCACTAAAACCTTGTTACCAGAAGGTTAGACGCTACAACAATGCCAGGCGGCTAAAGCCGCCTGCGCAAAAATTAGACCGGAGATCTTGTGACAAATAAAGCCTGGCCCTTGAGCTTTGAGTTTTTCCCGCCCAAAACCGACGCCGGTTTGGACAAGCTCGCGACCACCCGCAGCCAGTTGGCGGGCTTTAATCCAGACTTTTTCTCGGTCACCTATGGTGCTGGTGGCTCTACGCGGGACAACACGCGGGATATCGTTATCGATACCCGAGCAGCCGGACTCGATGTCGCCCCCCACCTGTCATTTGGTGGTGACAGCGAGCAAGCTATTATCGACTTATTAACGACTTATCAAGAGGCCGGTATAGCTCGCATCGTCGCCCTGCGCGGCGATTTGCCGTCGGGTATGGGCGGTGCCATGCAATTAATTCACGCCAACGAATTAGTACAATTTATCCGCAAGCATTTTGGCGATCATTTCACCTTGCACGTGGCGGCCTACCCCGAGATTCACCCGGAAGCAAAATCTTACCAGGATGATCTGCACTGGCTGAAAGAGAAGTTCAATGCCGGAGCTAATGCAGCCATTACCCAGTATTTCTACAACATCGATGCCTACTGGTATTTTATCGATCAGTGTCAACAAGCGGGCATCAACCAGCCCATCGTGCCCGGCATTATGCCGATCACCAATTTCCAGAACCTGGCGCGTTTTTCCGGCAACTGCGGTGCCGAGATTCCCCGCTGGATCAGCCAGCAACTCACCCAGTACGGTGATGATCTGGAATCTGTGAAGCAGTTTGGTATCGAGGCGGTAAGCAAACTCTGCGAGCAACTGATCGCTGGCGGCGCGCCGGGCCTGCATTTTTACACCATGAATCAGGTCGAACCTATTGCGACCATCCTCAACAACTTGGGCCGACCGGCTGGCTAGGTATCCCCGTGCGCATTCCCCGCATATTTACTGACCAAGCCTTAGCTGAAGGCGAGGAGGTCGTCCTCGATCAAAACGCAGCTCGACATCTGGTATCGGTGTTGCGATTTGGCCCGGGCGACGGATTAATCCTCTTCAACGGTGCAGGCGGCGAATACCGCGCTCAACTACTCACCACAGCTTCAAAGAAAACCTCAGCTTTAGTTGGGCAATTTTCCACAGGACTCGCACCTTCACCACTGGCCATCACCCTGGCGGTGGGTTTATCCCGTGGTGATCGCATGGACTGGCTGATTCAAAAAGCCATTGAGTTAGGTGTCACCAGCATCCTGCCTCTGTTCACCGAGCGCAGCGAAGTCAAACTCAAACCGGAACGGGCTGCTAAAAAAGCTCACCACTGGCAGGAAATTGCTCGCAGTGCCTGTGAGCAAAGCGGCCAGAACATGGTTCCAACGGTGGCCTTGCCGATCACCTTTGCTCAAGCGCTACAGACCCCTGCTGCCTGGCGGCTTATTCTCGACCCCTGCGCAAACAATGATCTACTCAGCGTAATGGCTGGCTATTCCAGCACCGCACCTAACACCCCAGCTCTTTCATTAGCTGCATCATCCACTAAGTCAGAACCTCCAGAATCGGTGCTGATACTGTCTGGCCCTGAGGGCGGATTTAGCGATGACGAAATTAGTCTTGCTCGGGACAACACCATTGCTCGGGTCGGCCTCGGCCCGCGTATATTGCGCACCGAAACTGCTCCCCTGGCAGCACTATCCGTGCTTCAGGCTCAATGGGGGGATTGGCGCTAAGCCATCTCATTATGGCTTTTGATTCACTACAACCGGGTACCCAATGCCATTATGTGAGCAAGGCCACAGCATCGGCACTATTGATTGGTCAGCACAAACCGGCAGCTTGATCAGCCGCATAACGACCGTGCTATGGTGCGTATATTATGAAGCCTGAACCACCTCAGCTATTGCGACAAAAACTCGATGAGCTTATTAATCAGGCGCGACTCAACGAAGGTAAGTTAAAACGTTTTCAAGATCTCGAACTACGCATTACCGCCGCCACATCTCTGTTCGATCTGCTTTGCACCATCCTTTATCCAGACAACGCCCACTTCAAATGGGATCGCGTAAGCTTATTATTGTTGGATTCGGAGTATGAAATTCGCCGAGTGCTCGAACAGGAAGGGATTGAACTCACAGAACACCCAGGGCTGATTTTCGAAACGGAGCAGGCCAGTATTAATTCGCTTTTTCCACCACCTTTAGCCCCTATGCTGGAGCAGTATCGGGCGCACAAACATGCGCGCTTGTTTGCTGACCCCAACCAGCCACCCAAAAGTCTCGTTTTGCTGCCTTTGTTGCGGCATCGACAACTGATTGGCTGCTTAAATATCGGCAGTTTTTCTGAACATCGCTTTGTCGGCGGAATGAACACAGACTTTCTTGAGCATCTGACGGCAGTGCTCGCTATCTGTCTGGAAAACGCCACCAATCTGGAGCGCCTAAAACGCCAGGGCCTGACCGACCCCCTGACAGCCATCAACAATCGTCGTTTCTTTGATCAGCGTCTCACCGAGGAAATGGCCGCCGCCCGACGCGACCATTTGCCGCTCGCCTGCCTCATGCTGGATATCGATCACTTCAAAGTCGTTAACGACAATCACGGTCACCAAACCGGTGACCAAGTACTCAGGGAGGTAGCGTTGTTGATCCGCGCCCAGTTGCGTAGCAATGATGTCTTATGCCGCTATGGCGGCGAGGAATTCGCAGCACTGCTACCAGGCACAGAAGAAACACCGGCGCTGGAGGTAGCAGAGCGCATACGCGAAAGTATTGCCAGCTGCTCGTTTACCAATCGATACGCCATGCCCTTCAATATAACGGTATCCATCGGTGTAGCTATTTTTGATCCTGAGCACGATCAAAGCGCAACACTGACTAGCCAGGAACATGCAACAAGCGAAGAACAGTTAATGGGTAAAGCCGACGATAGTTTGTACCAATGTAAAGCTTCTGGGCGTAACCGTGTGCTCAGTTCAGGCCGGAAAAACCCGCCAGAGGCAAAGATTTTGCCAGTAATCGAATAGGCCTCTCTACTTGCGCAATAACAAATAAAAACACGCTAATTACCCTGCTCAAAAAGCCTAATAGGGTCTCTATTGTTGCTTATCAATGTCACATCAGGATAGGCTAGGCTGGAAACCGTACTTATACAACAATAATTCTCAACCCAAGCTTCAGAGTAGCTCCATATGAATAATACAGGGACGCAACAAAGTTTTTTTGGCTGGAAAAATGCTGGCCTGCTTTTTGGCGTATACATGTTCGCCATTGGCTTTGTCTATTACGGGTTTAACGTCATTTTCCCCGAGATGGTCAACGACATGGGCTGGAAGCGCGGTGATGCCTCCTGGGCCCAGACCATCCATGGCCTGTTGTACGGCGTGTTTGTGCCTCTGGCGGCAATTTCAACCAACAAATATGGTGCGCGCATAACCATTATTACCGGTATCGTGGTGCTGGTAATTGGCTGTATCCTGCTCGCCACCGTCACCACCTCTATCGCTACCTGGATCATTATCTGGGGCGTGGTGATGTCATTCGGCTTTACTTTTGGTGGCGTTATTCCAATCCAGACCACCATTACTCACTGGTTTGAGCACCGGCGCGCCACCGCTATCGGCCTTGTTATGAGCGCTGCGGGTGTGGGCGGCTTTATCGCCCAACCTTTATTTACCTGGATAATCCAGGCTTTCGATAGTTGGCAGGCTGGCTGGCTCTCCGCCATTGCCTTTGCGGTAACCGCCATCGTGCTCGCCGCATTCATTGTCAACAAACCTTCTGATCGAGGCGAGCACCCCGATGGTATCGTCCACAGCGAAGAATCTAAAAAAGAACAACACGCCAACTCAAAGATTTATAAAACCCTGGAAAACTGGACGCTGAAGGAAGCCCTGCGCACACCCGCCCTGTGGCTTCTTATCGTGCTATTTCTGGGCGGGGTAATGCCGCTTTATTTATTGGTCGTGCATGGGGTATTGCACCTGACCGACCTTAAATTTGAAAGCATGGAAGCCGCCAGCGTACTCAGCTTTATGCTTGCCGGTAGCGCCTGCGCCCGCTTTCCGGTCGGCTGGTTAGGTGATCGCCTGGAGCCACGACTGATTATGTTTACCCTGTTTACTATCTCCGTCATTGCCCTCGCCATTATCTGGCAGGCACCCAACATATCGCTGCTCGTGCTGGCGGGCGCGATGTTTGGCGCGGCCTACGGCGGCACGCTGGTTATGGTACCCACCATGATTGCCAACTATTTCGGGGCGGGTTCTTTCGCCAGTATCAACGGCTTCGTTTTCCCGGTGCAGATTGTAATTGCCAGCATGGTGCCAGTAGGTTCCGGCTATCTGGCTGATATAACCGGCAATTACGACCTCGCGTTTATGGGGCTAATTGGTTTCACTGCCCTGGCCGCAGCTTGTACGCTGATAACCCGGCCACCGGTTAAACCGGGATAAACGTTTCCCCCAAGCCGTTTATTCTCAGGCCTTAATACAGCAAACCGGAAGGCTATCGTCATGGACTTTTCATTTTCAGAAGAACAATTACAAATTCGCGACAGCATAGAGAAACTCTGCCGTCCTTTCGACGATCAATACTGGCTTAAGCGCGATACCGACGGCCGCTTTCCCGAAGATTTTTGCAGCGCACTGGCTAAAGACGGGTGGCTGGGCATCGCCATGCCCGAAGATGTTGGCGGCAGTGGTCTGGGCATTAGCGAAGCGGCAGTCATGGTGCAGGCCATCTCCGAATCCGGTGCTGCCAACGGTGGCGTATCGTCCATATCCATCCCACTGTTTGGGGTTAACCCCATCAATATCTTCGGTACCGAAGAGCAGAAACAACGCATGTTGCCGCCGGTGCTGCGCCGCGATGACATTCCCTGCTTTGCGGTTACCGAACCCAATACCGGGCTGGATACCACCCGCCTCATCACCCGCGCAGAACTTAAGGGTGATCACTATGTTGTTCACGGCCATAAAGTCTGGACATCGACCGCTCAGGTCGCCAATAAAATCATGCTCATTGCGCGCACCAAACCCGAAGCAGAAACCAAACGACCCATCGACGGCTTATCCCTGTTTTATACCGACCTGGATCGCAATACCTGCGATATTCGCCGTATCGACAAAATGGGCCGCAAATGTGTGGATTCCAACGAGGTGTTTATCGACGGCTTAAAAGTCCCGGTGGAAGATCGCATCGGCGAGGAGGGGAAGGGCTTTCGTTACCTGCTCCACGGCCTGAACCCTGAACGTATACTTATCGCCGCTGGCCTGGTGGGTCTGGGCCGCGCAGCGCTCAAAAAAGCCACCGAATATGCCAAAGATCGCGTCGTGTTTGATCGCCCCATCGGCCAAAACCAAAGTGTGCAACACCCCCTCGCCGAAAGCTGGATTGAATTAGAAGCCGCAAATCTAATGGTCTTCCGCGCCGCCGCCGCCTACGATAATGGCGAAGACTGCGGTGCCCACGCCAACGCCGCCAAATACTTTGCTGCCGAAGCCACTTTTAAAGCCTGCCAACGGGCGGTCATGACTCACGGAGGCATGGGTTACGCGAAGGAATTCCATGTTGAACGCTATCTGCGGGAATGTATTATTCACCGGCTCGCACCGATTAGTCCGCAGCTAATTCTGTGCTTTATTGCAGAGAAAGTGCTGGGTCTGGCTAAATCCTATTGAATTGGCAATCCGGTGCAACTTGCATTTTAACGGTCAAATTGAAAAGTCTCTCTCAAGGCGGGTAGGTCCCGGAAAAGCAGGGCGACCGAAAAAGGTGAAGACCGATGATTAATACCAGTCTGATCTCTATTACTTTCTGGCCTGTGATATCCGCTATGCCACCGAAAACGCCAAAATGAATGTCGCCATGACCAAGATTAGTTTGACCGGTTGCGATGTCGGCATCAGCTACTTTTTACCTCGCTCGGTAGGCATCTCCAACGCTGCAGAAATGAGGGTGGGTGACCGTTTTGTGCACTCTGATACAGCACCCCGTATCAGACTGGTCTCGGAAGTGGTGCCGGTGGAAGAGCTCGAAGCCAAGGGTCAAACCCTGATCAACGCAATGCTGGCTATTTATAACGACGATCAAATACTCTTATTAGTCTGCCTGGAGGATACCGACAGAATTAATAGAGGGTCATATACGTCGTGCCATTCGTTATTTTTAATAGATGGCTTTTCCTAAACTTGATAGTGAGCAAGCAGGATTCAGCTGTCTTGGATACACCATCGTCTCACCCTGCTCAAACGCTATAACTACGATGCAGCCCCAGGCCGACCCTTTTATTGTTCCGCCCTGCCATGAACAAATAAATATCGTTTATCAGGACGAGTTTCTTTTATTGATAAACAAGCCCTCCGGTTTGCTGAGCCTGTCTGGAAAACATCCGCTTAACAAAGACTCCGTACACTGGCGTCTGGTTAAGGGTTTCCCCACGGCCACCATGGTCCATCGTCTTGATTTCGGCACCTCTGGGCTTTTGATTATCGCCTTGAATAAGCAGGTCAATGGGCATCTGACCAGGCAGTTTCAGGATCGTAGTGTCACCAAAACCTATACGGCTTTGTTGCATGGCCATGTCTCTAAGGACATTGGTTCTATCGACGCGCCTATCGCTAAAAATCACGCAAATTTCCCCCTCCAGAAAATTTGTTCTGTAAGCGGCAAAAGCGCTGTTAGCCACTACGAAGTCATTGAGCGTCTTGAGGAGCCTTTTGCAACACGAGTGGTTTTCAAACCCGAGTCAGGACGTACCCATCAGCTGCGCATCCATAGCCAGGTACTAGGCCATCCGATTTTAGGTTGTGATCTATACGCTACAGATGAAGCGTTTTTTATGGCGAAGCGATTAATGCTGCATGCGCAAAGCATCGAATTTGATCACCCCATCACGGGGGAGAGAATGAGCATGGTTTCGCCATGTCCTTTTTAGACAGGCTATAATCCATGGTTTTCCGAGTTTAAGGTCACCCCCTGCAAAACCTTAAGATAAATACATCGAACAAATAAAAACAGGTCGCTAATTAATCTGCCGAGGGTTTCCCCTGGACAACAATAATTCTCAACAACACAGCCAATTCGCGCTACTCAAGTCACGGCGATTTTTGCCATTTTTTCTGACCCAGTTTTTCGGTGCTTTAAACGATAATCTGTTTAAGAACGCCCTGCTGGTGATTTTGGTCAGTGCTGGTATCGCTAATAGTGACCTCGCTACAGGCGGCAACAGCGGGGCTGATACCAACTTACTGGTCAATATGGCAGCAGGCTTATTTATTCTGCCCTTCTTCCTGTTCTCTGCCCTGGCTGGTCAGCTGGCCGATAAATACGAGAAATCAACCATCATCCGTCGCATTAAAGCCGCTGAAATTTTTATTATGCTGGGCGGGTTTTTGGCGCTTTGGTACAACCAAACCTGGTTGATGATGTTAGTGCTATTTGCCATGGGCACCCAGTCGGCATTTTTCGGGCCAGTGAAATATTCGATTATTCCGCAACACCTGCACCGCGCCGAATTAGTCGGCGGTAATGCGCAAATAGAAATGGGTACCTTTGTCGCCATTTTAATTGGCACCATTGCTGGCAGTCTGATGGGCGGTGTTGATCAACCCGCTTTGTTAGTTGGTGCAGCAGTGCTCGGCGTGGCTATAGTGGGCTGGTTATGCAGCCGCTCGGTTCCCGTGGCGGAGGCAAACGCACCGGAACTGGTGATCGACTTCAATCCTGTCCGCGAGGCTCGCGAATTATTTCGTATGGCCAGTGAAAAGCATACTGTCTTGCTGGCCATCACCGGTATTTCGTGGTTCTGGTTAATTGGCGCTAGCTATCTCACCCAGGCACCGAATTTTGCAGTGGCTTATCTGGGTGGCAACTCGGGTTTGGTGGCCTTGCTCTTGTGTGGTTTTACCGTGGGGATTGCCACCGGCTCCCTACTGTGTGAGCGCATGAGCGGCCATAAGGTAGAAATTGGCCTGGTGCCTTTTGGTGCCATTGGCATCAGTCTGTTTGGTATTGATTTATTTTTTGCTGCGGGGTCTTACCAGGCGGCTCATGTTTTCGGTACAACGGCCGTCTCTGTCGGTACATTTTTTAGTCAAGCCGGTGCCATCCGGGTATTGCTTGATCTGAGCTTAATCGGGCTGTTCGGCGGGTTTTATATCGTGCCTTTGTACGCGGTGGTTCAGGCTCGCTCCGACGAAAGCAAGCGGGCGCGGATTATCGCCTTTAACAATATTCTCAATGCTTTATTTATGGTTATTTCCAGCCTGCTGGGAATTTTGTTTCTCGGTGTGGTTGACCTGGAGATTCCCACCTTCTATCTCATCATTGCTTTGATGAACATTGCCGTGGCCGTGTTTATATTCCAGCAAGTGCCGGAATTTACCATGCGCTTTCTTATCTGGCTGTTCAGCCACAGTATGTATCGCGTCAAGCATGAGGGGCTTGAGAATATTCCCGATAAAGGCGCGGCGATTATTGCCTGTAATCACGTCAGCTACGTGGATGCCCTGTTGATTGCGGGCGCAGTACGCAGGCCAATTCGCTTTATTATGTATAAACCAATTTTCGAAATACCCGTCCTTAACTTTATTTTTCGCACTGGGGGCGCAGTACCTATTTGCTCTCCCAAAGAAGACGAAACCATTTATCTAGCCGCCATGGAAGCCATCGCTGAAGGCCTGGAAAAAGGTGATTTATTTTGCCTGTTTCCCGAGGGTAAATTGAGCCGCGACGGTGAAGTCGATGAGTTTCGCCCCGGTATAGAAAGGATTATTGAGCGCACACCGGCGCCAATCATTCCCATGGCTTTACAGGGTTTATGGGGTGGCTTTTTTAGCCACAGCGGCCCTGGCGTGTTTAAAACACCGTTTCATCGTTTCTGGAGTCGCGTAAATATCCTGGTCAGCAAAGCGGTATCGCCCGCCGAGCTTTCCGCTGCGACACTTCGGGAACAGGTGTTAACCTTACGCGGTGAACGCAAATAGCTATTCATCTATAACAATAATTTTTGCCTGACGGGCATTTTGTGGTGACAAGAATATGACCTTATCGACGAAGATTTTTCTGGGCATGGTACTCGGCGTAGCTCTAGGTGCCCTGCTTAACTTCCTTGGCACCAGCGAAACCAGCTTTGCAGGCAATCTCACCGCCTGGCTCGTTAACTCAGTGTTTGATGTGGTGGGACAGATTTTTGTCGCGTCCCTCAAATTACTGGTGGTGCCCCTGGTATTTGTATCTTTGGTCTGTGGCGCCAGCGCCATGGGCGTCAATGCCCGTATGGGCCATATGGCGGCGAAAACCCTCGGCCTGTACCTACTGACGACGGCTATCGCGGTAACCCTGGCTCTGACTTTCGCCAATGTTATCGACCCCGGAATGGGTATAGAGATGAGCAGCGCAAGCACTTACGAGGCTAAACCTGCGCCTTCGGTTAAAGAAGTCTTAATTAATATCTTCCCGACCAACCCCGTTAAAGCCATGGCCGAAGGCAATATGCTGCAAATTATTGTCTTTGCTATTTTGATGGGTATCGCCGTCACCCATAGCGGAGAAAAGGGCAGGGCTGTACTGGATTTTTTTGACAGTTTTAACGAGGTGGTCATGACCATGGTGTCCTTCCTTATGCACCTGGCCCCCTACGGCGTGTTTTGTCTCTTAGCAAAGTTGTTCAGTGAATTGGGCATATCGGCTATTGCTGATCTGGCCAAATACTTTTTTACTGTGGTGCTGGTCTTGCTGGTTCATGGCCTGGGTGTCTATATGATCATCTTCAAAACACTCACTCGCTTAAGTCCCTGGACACTCCTGAAAAATGTGCGGCCCGCCATGCTTTTTGCCTTCAGCACCTCATCAAGCAGCGCGACTATTCCAGTCACCATGAATGTCGCCGAGCGACGCATCGGTATCGACAACTCCATTGCCTCTTTTACCGTGCCATTGGGCGCGACCATCAATATGGATGGCACAGCGATTATGCAAGGCGTTGCGACAGTCTTTATCGCCCAGGCTTTTAATATCGATATTTCTCTGGGCGGCTATATCGCCGTGATTCTTACCGCAACCCTGGCATCCGTCGGCACCGCCGGGGTGCCGGGTGTTGGCCTGATCACCCTGGCGCTGGTTTTACAGCAAGTGGGTTTGCCAGTTGAAGGTATCGCACTGATTATTGGTGTTGATCGGCTACTGGATATGATGCGTACTGCCGTGAACGTGACCGGAGACTGTATGGTTTCTACCGTGGTTGCACGGAGCGAAAACCTGCTGGACGAAGCTATATTTAATGAAGTATCAGATCGCGATGAATATAAAGCTAACTCAAGTACTTAGACAAAATTTATAGGGCATTATCACTCATAGATATTTAGCGCATCCAAGCATTTATTGATGGTTTTCGTCAGTCATTTTATAAACTTGCTTCGCTTTTGAGCTTTGCCTTTTCTCGACCGAGTGTAACTATTTTATAGGCTCTCCAAAGCATAATCCCGGCACCTGCTACGAGCATAAAATTAACCACGGATTCATTGTTTAAAATGGGCAGGAAGGCTTCGCCATTGGCCGCAAACTTGGCATATAAACCCAGGCCAAGCATAATGGTACCGGGCGCATCAATGATGCTCACCTTGATCAGTTCTTTGTCGATGTCCTTTAATCTTTGCTCGGCTTTTGGCATTTATTTCCGTTCCCCCCACTTATTTTTCGGCCCGTAGAGAACCTCATAGTAGACAATGTGACCTGCGCAGGGAATGAATACATCACTCTTCTTTCAATCGTTTCTTGATACGTAGCCAATAGGCCTGAGTATCCATCGCCCCCTCCTCCTCCAGCTGCTTATTTACAAAAGCGGAAAACTCGGGACTAAAAAACGCGCTGGCCTCCTCCCGCCACCATATCCGTCCAAACTTATTGGCGATAAAATAAGGTGCCAGTGCTTCAACACTCGCCTGCCATTCGTTCTCATCAAAAATACCTTCCCGAGCCAATTCATAATTGCGATACAGCAGATTCATATTAGAAAATAAAAATAAATCGACCACCAAAAATTCGGCGAACGTTAATTCTTCGGGGTTTTCTATCGATTTCGCAAGGGCTTCCAGAGGTTTTTCACCTGTCGCCGAGACCCAAAGCTGATTGCTGGCCAGGTTGCCATCATTAACCAGCTGCATGCGCACCAGCTCAGAATTTTGCTCAATCTGCACGGCTACCAAAATCAGACCCGCCAATATGCCAACGTTGGCCCCCACGGTAAGCCAGCTACTTAAGCGATCGGAACTAAGCACCTGTGTCTCTCTTCATTGGCCATCCGGCGCTCAATTCATTGACGACAATCTTATCATTGGCATTTAAGCACTTAATCCTTACTCGGTCTAAAAAACGGCAATTTACCGCCGCTTTCCAGCGGCTCAAAGACCACCTCCACGGGCAAATCAATTTTTAGGTCTTTGTAATCCATATCTTTTAGGCCCGCCGTTATTCTGACGCCTTCTTCCATCTCTACCACCAGCACGGCATAGGGGAAGTCTTTTTCAAATTCTTTGGACATGGGCATATGGCAAACCGTCCAGGTATAGATAGTTCCCCGACCATGGGATTCTCGCCAGCCCCATTTTTCGGAACCGCAGTTTGCGCACATAAAACGGGGAATGTGCCGCCAGGTTTCGCATTCTGTACAACATTGGAAGCACAATATGCCGTCGGCACAATGTCCCCAAAATTGCTCATCGAGATAATTAGTGGGCCGCGGTGCGGGGTTGGGTATAAATTCGCTCATGGTCCTTTCTCCTAAACGAGCTCTTAAAACTGGCGCCTAAACTGTCTTTTCAAATGGCCGTCTAAAACTACCTTCTCAAAATGACCAGGCTGCCATCGCCAAAATCACCCCAGCCTGTGACCAGACCAAGCTCCGCATCTTTCACTTGCACTTCACCGCCGTCGCCGCGTAATTGCCGAGTCGCTTCGACCACGTGATTCAGGCCCCAAACGTGGGCCTGTGAATGCAAGCCGCCATGGGTGTTCATGGGAAATTTACCGCCGATCTCGATATTGCCATCTTTAACAAATTCACCGACAGCACCCTGCTCACATAAGCCAAGGGCTTCGAGCTGCAAGAGCACAACATAGGTAAAACAGTCATAGACCTGGAGAAAATCCATATCCGTCGGCTTCACTCCAGCCATGGCAAATGCCTTGGGCGCGGAGTTGGATAAACCGATGTGGAACATATCCGGGCGATTGGCGATGTCATCGGCGGGGTAAGGATGGCCTTCTGCGGCCGCCATAATATAGGCAGGTTTGTGTTTTAAATCCTTGGCCTGATCCGCTGAGCTAAGCACCACGGCACAAGCACCGTCGGTTTCGAGACAGCAATCGAACAAGCGGAAAGGCTCAGAAATCCATCGAGAATTCAGATAGCCTTCCATATCCAGGGTTTGTCCCCGGGTAATGGCTTTGTCGTTGTGTTGGGCATGTTTACGAGCCGCTACCGCTACCGCGCCCGTGGCCTCTGGGCCGATACCGAATTGCTGCATATGGCGGGTGGCGATCCAGGCATACATTTGCACGGGGGACGCGCTGCCATAGGGTAAATAGTAGCCGCTCAGGGTGCGCTCCAGGGCTGGCAGGGAAATCGTCTCAACAAACTTGGCACCCGGTTTGGGCCGCAGCGCAGACGAGCCATTCCAGCCCGCAGTGACAACTATATTTTTAGCGACACCTGCACTAATAGCCATGGCCGCACTTTGCAGAGCAGTGACTGGGCTCGCGCCGCCCATATTCACCGTCACCGAATAGCGTAAATCTTCGATACCCAAATTTGCTGCCATTTCTTCTGCGGTGATCAACACCGGGGGCAATACCAGACCATCGATATCGCTGGGTTTTAATCCGGCATCGGCGATCGCCTTACGCGTCGCCTCCAGCATCATTTCCGGCGATGGACGCTCCGCTCCACGGGTGTATTCCGTTTCGCCAATACCGACAATCGCGGTCTTGTCTCTAAAGTCTAGTGACGGTGCTGCGGACATAGAATTTCCTCGCGTGAGGCAGATAAAACATCGGGGTTTTAACTACGGTCTTTTAGTTTGAGAATGGTGTAAACAGGTGGCCAAAATCGCTAGCCTGGTGGTGCTACAACGGGGCGCAATGACACCACAATTACCCAACACCGTCAATACGATGACATAAACTGAAGCCCTCGGGAGCTTTAAAATTGAAGCTCCAAAGCCTCACATAAAAATCGCATCAAAGGTAGGCCGTCGCGGAACCTTGCCACCACCATGGCTAAAAACTCTTCGCTTTCAATATCCCGCTCATCAAGGTGTTTTAGGGCAATAAAATCTTTGCGTTTTAAGGTCTCGACCAAAGGGTGATCTCGGTCGAAGCCTCGGGGTGGTCTCTTCAGGCTATCGCCACCGAACTGGTAGTGGCTGTTAAATTTTTTATTGCCCGCAACTCGCCGCCACAAATCGGGCTTTTCCGCTATCCGCGTACGAATTTTAAACAAAGACGCGCTATCGGGTCGCCAGCTGCCAACACCGACAAACACGTCATGGGGTTCGATATGCACGTAGAAACCTGGGGCATGAATATCCTTACCGAGCACGTGACGAAACTGTATACCGACATTGGTTTTGTAGGGGGTTTTATCCTTGCCAAATCGCGTATCCCGATAAACCCGCATCAGCGAGCCACCGGATCGTTTGGGAATGGCTTCAAAACGCGTAGAGATTTTTTCGAGGTGAGGGCCCATAGCACCGATAAAATCGAGGGCTGGATTTAATACCAGCTCCTCATAACGGTGTTTATTGTCTGCAAACCAGTCTCGGTTGTTGTTTGCAGATAAGTCTTCGAGAAAGGGCAATAAACTCTGGGGGAAGTGTTTGAAGTCAGCCACTGGTCGCGACCCCTGTGTGGCTAAGGCGCTTATACCTGAGGAGTCTATACCTGTCGAGCCCATACATGAGATGTATGTATCTACGGCTCGATTTCATCCAGATGACCATGGCGAATGTCTTTACCTTTAACCAGATAAACCACATGTTCGCAGATATTTTTGGCATGGTCACCAATTCGTTCCAGTGAGCGCAGCACCCAGGCTATATTCAGCGCCCGGGAAATATTGCGCGGGTCTTCCATCATATAAGTGATCAATTCTCGGAGGGCCGATGAATAATCCTGATCAATCTGGCGGTCTTTCGCCATAGTTAGGATCGCCGCATCGGCGTCAAAACGCATAAACGCATCCAGGGCATCATTGAGCATGACCCGAACATCGTTGGCGATATGCCGAATTTCGATATAGCCCCGTGGCGCTTGATCACCACTAAGACTGATCGCCATCTTGGCAATCTTCTGGGCCTCATCACCTATGCGTTCCAGATCGCGAAT
>JAHRWI010000091.1 GCA_019090225.1 Porticoccaceae bacterium | reverse complement strand
TATCCCAGACCGAAAAATGGGTGGTCTGAGGGCTTTCATAAGGTGCTTTCACACCAGGGGGCAAGCCAGGGGAAACGGCAGTTGAAGGTGTCGCTTTATCTAGATCAATACTAGCCCGTAGTTTTTTGGCGTAGGCTTTGTCTATCAATTGAGCGACCGGCACGGGGTGGAAGTCAGGGTCACCGAGATACTCGCTACGATCAGCATAAGCCCGACGCATACTTTCGATAAGCCGGTGAAGATAAGCGGCACTGTTATGACCTAATTCAGCCAGCTGCCAACCTTCAAGAATATTCAACATTTGTATCAGGTGCACACCACCGGATGACGGCGGCGGCATGGTCGCGATATCAAAGCCTCGGTAGGTATCCTGGACCGCCTCCCGTTCGACGACTCGATAGTTAGCTAAATCCTGGTGAGTGATTAAACCCTGGTTTTTTTCCATATCCTCAACAATGAGCTTTGCTATTTCGCCTTGATAAAACGCCTTTCGTCCCTCAGATGATATCGCTTGCAGAGTTTTCGCTAGATCCTTTTGCGGCCAGAGATCACCGCTTTGCAAAGCGCTACCATCGGATCTGAAAAAATACTTTTTGGAACTTGGCCACCTAGCCAAACGTTGCCCAGCCCGATCTAGAGAAAAAGCCAGGGTGTCACTCACTCTGATCCCCTTGGCCGCAAGGCTGATAGCAGGTGCCATCACCTCTCTCAAGGGTAGTGAGCCATATTGTTTCTGGGCGTGGATCAAACCAGCGACAGTACCGGGTACTCCCGCTGATAGATGACTAAATCGAGCTTTTTTTTGATCCACCTCACCTTGCTCATCGAGAAACAAATCGCCCATCGCTGCTGCCGGTGCCATCTCCCGATAATCGACAGCCAGGGTTTTGTGCTCCTCCGCCAGGTAGATCAACATAAAACCGCCGCCGCCAAGATTACCAGCCTGGGGTAAGGTCACCGCCAGCGCAAAGCCAGTGGCAACCGCTGCGTCTATGGCATTACCACCATCCGCTAATATTGCAGCACCCACCTGACTGGCTAATCGCTCCTGAGAAACCACCATACCGCCCGTGCTCACCACGGGATGAAAGCGGTCACGATAATCAATGATGGGTGCTTCAGCACCGTAAACTGGCCCCGCAAAAAAAATGATCGAAGTCACAGCCAGGTAGAAAATTATTTTGAGCTTTTCAGGGAATACGATATCTTGTAGTTTCATAGGGCAAGTCATGTAATGGCATTTCAGATATGACAGGCATTATATCTTAGCCGTATCCAGGCGATCGGATTTAGATTTGGATCCAGAGCAGCGGAAATTGTAAGAACCAAACAAATAACTAGCTTATTAACGGGCCAGTCAAATTAGCAAGCCTGCAAAATTTGTAGGCCTGTCAAAGTTGTTTCATCGATAAGAAGAGTACTGAGTCATGGAAAGCGTAGAATTTTTCCCCATAGAAATAGAACAAACCAGTTGGCCCGTTTCTTCCGACGCGCTGTCAAAGTTGCGTCACCAGGTGTTTGTCAAAGAGCAAGGTGTGCCCGAAGATCAAGAATTTGACGCCACCGACCCAGACGCTATTCACTGGATTGCATATGGGCCTAAAGGGCGTGATCCTACGGAAAGAAGCGCTGACGGGGATATAATTGGCTGTGCACGACTTACGGGCAACAAAGTAGGCCGAATGGCTGTGTTGCATACCCATCGAAACAGAGGTGTGGGCTCAGCCTTATTACGCCGAATTATTCGCTATGCCTCTCGTAATGGCATAGAGAGCCTACAGCTAAATGCTCAGTCTCACGCCGTCGATTTTTACCAGGGAATGTACTTTGAACCCGATGGTGATGAATTTATTGACGCCGGTATTCCCCATCGACATATGACCTTGTCCCTAAAGCGCTTTATCAATCCGAAAGTCACGCCACCGCTACCGGATATCTCTGACGAAGAACGGCAGCGTATTACACTCGATAATGCCGAGGCATTCCAGGAACAAGCTAAAGTTCTCATTAAAAGAACGCACCGGCAAATAAGAATATTTAGCAATGAACTTGATCCCCGTATTTATGACCACGAGGACCTGTATCGCCTGATGTTCGATTTCGCTCGGGCCCACCCCTATGCGGAAATCCATATCCTGGTTAAGAACCCGAGAGTACTGGTACAAAATAGCCACCGCTTACTGCGTCTTTATCATCACTTACCCAGCCGGGTACAAATGAAAAGTCTCAACCCAACTATCAAAACCTTGCACAGTGAGTTCCTGCTGATAGACCATAACAGTATTCTTTACAATCAGGACAGTGATCGCTATACCGGTTACGTTGTCTACCATTCGCCTTTGGAAGCCCTGGAACTGGCCGATAATTTTGACAGCATGTGGGAACGTAGCGAAGCGGATCCCGAACTTCATCGGCTGCCTATTTAGACCCTCCCCTGTTAAGCGATCCTGGCTTGTTTGAGCACCGCTGCATTTGCAAATGAGGACTTGCTACCGTAGCCTCTCGGCTGTTTTTTTCATGGGACGAAGGAATGGTTCAAAAATCCAATAAAAATAACATCACTGACCTCAATAAACTCGCTGCAATACTGTTGCTTACAATACCCACGCGCCTTTTTGCCGAGTCCTTTATTTCGGAAGAAGATTACCTCGACCCTATCCCCAACGCTATTACTGCAACACGACAGGAACTTCCGTTGTCCCAGTCGCCGTCCTCGGTCACTATTATTAGTCGCCAGATGATTGAAGCCTTGCCCTCGACAAATCTGGTCGATGCATTAAAACTGGTGCCCGGATTTCAGGTCTATTTTGCTAATGGTTCCGCTGCTGCTGTAACCGCCAATGGTCAAAGTGATCGTTTCCCTCGTCGACTTGAGATCAGAGTGGATGACAGGACCGTTTACACCCCTATCAACTCGTCCGTTTCCTGGGAATCTTTGGCCCTGGGGCTGAATGATATCGATCATATCGAAGTGGTTAGAGGCTCGAACATTGCCGCCTACGGTGCCAACGCGGCACAAGGCGCAATTAACATCATTACCCGCGACCCACTATCAGATAGTGGCACGGAAATTCAGCTCACGACGGGTGACTGGCAGACTCGCAATGTCGCGCTCCGTCATACCCTTCAACTTGATAGCACTGCGCTGACAGTTAGGGCTAAATACCGGGAAAATCAGGGTTTTGACGAACTCAATGACCAAAGCTATGTGGATAGCCTGGCTCTACAGGGGGTTTACGCACCCAACTTTAACGATGAGCTGCGTTGGGAACTCGGCTATAGCGACGGTAACATTGGTTTTGGCGATGGCGATCATCCCGAGGAGTTCATAGATGAAGACATCGATACCCAGTGGTTAATGCTGGAGTGGAAGCACCGACGTGACAAGCATCTTTTCACCTCGCGATTTTCGGCCAATACCGGCGCTTATGATCGCAGTAGAAAAAACCTGCTGTCAGCAGAACTAGAAATAACACCCATTGAATTGAACTTAGCACTCCCCGGTGCGATCGACCAATTAGTCGAGCTGGAAGTCGGCAAGCGGGAATATCGGCAATATGATTTTGAACTGGAGCATAGCTTTCCAATCACCCAGTCTGGACAATTCCTCTGGGGTTTCGGTAGTCGACATCAGATGGTGAAGGCTCCCGATGAATTCAGCAGTGATAGTGAGAAAAATTATGATTCCTATTTTTTGTTCTCCAACCTGCAATGGCAATTTAGCCGTCAATGGGGCGCAAACCTGGGCATGTTGGGTGAACAAAACAACCAGTCTAGCGCTGAGCTATCACCTCGCTTATCGCTCAATTATCACCTCAGTGACTGGCAACATTTTCGAATCAGCCAAAGCATTGCTCACCGCCAACCTTCGCTCTATGAGCGAGAGCGCCTGATAAAGCTAGAGATACTACCCGGCACCTTGACTGACCTGACCTATATTTCTGACCCGGACATTGGTGCGGAAAAATTTGAAACCTATGAATTCGCTTATCTCGGCTATTGGCTCGATGGCCGCCTGAGCATTGACTACCGCCTGTTTAGAGAATATCTCGATGACGGCATTGATTACATAAAATACCCTTACCCGGATCTCGATGGAAAATATCGTCTACTCGAAAATATCGCCACTTACCGCATGTCAGGTTACGAAGCACAGATCCAGCTAAAACCTGATCCCAGCTGGCTGATCTCGTTTCAGTATTCAAATATTCGCCTTGCCGGCGCCATTGTGCATCCGAGTAAAACCACCCAGCTTGGCCCCAGAAGCCCCAATCACACCGCCAGTTTTTTAATCAGCAAAACAATTCCTGCTGGATGGGCAATCAGCGCTAGCGGCTACCATCAATCGGGTTTCAGGGTAAGAGGTGGTGCAGAATCAAACCCCAGTTGGCACCGTTATGATATGAAACTGGCTAAGCAGTGGGATATTTCCGGGGACACACTACAACTGGCTTTCATCCTGCAAAATATTACTGATGAGGAATATCTCGAATACCAGGATGGTAACGTTTTTGAACGTATGTCATTCGTTCAACTCAGCCTGGATTTTTAAGTCCGCAGCATCAAGCCAGTGTCCACTCTAAGTCTAAGTCAGGAAGCTTTCGATTTAGCTTCTCTCCTACGGGCATGCAATACAGGCTCCGTGTAACCACTGGGCTGTTCTCGGCCCTTGAATACCAGGTCACAGGCGGCCTGAAACGCTATATTGGTATCAAAGTTACCCGCCATCGGCTGATAAACAGGGTCATCGGCATTTTGTTGGTCGACCACGGCAGCCATTTTTTTCAGCATCGCCAGGGTCAACTCTTCGTCACAAATACCATGATGCAACCAGTTGGCGATATGCTGACTGGATATTCGCAAAGTCGCTCTATCCTCCATCAAACCAACATGGTTGATATCGGGTACTTTTGAACAACCCACGCCCTGATCAATCCAGCGCACTACGTAGCCCAGTATGCCCTGGGCATTGTTCTCCAGTTCGCGCTCAATATCGCTGTCTGAAGGTTTGTTATCGCCCATCAAAGGGATAGTTAAAATATCATCCAGACTAGCCCGAGGCTTATCAGCTAAGGCTAGCTGGCGGGCTGCGACGTTAACCTGATGGTAATGCATAACATGCAAGGTAGCGGCTGTGGGAGATGGCACCCAGGCGCAATTTGCACCTGCCTGGGGGTGAGCTATTTTAGCTTCCATCATATCTGCCATTAAATCTGGCATCGCCCACATACCTTTACCGATTTGCGCTTTACCCCTTAAACCACAGGCTAATCCGGTATCGACGTTCCAATCCTCATAGGCATTGATCCAGGGCTGCTGCTTCATCGCGCCCTTGGGCACCATGGCTCCGGCTTCCATACTGGTGTGCATTTCGTCACCGGTACGGTCCAGAAACCCGGTATTAATAAAAATCACCCGATCTTTCGCGGCACGAATACACTCTTTCAGATTGACCGTGGTGCGCCGCTCTTCATCCATAATGCCAATTTTCAAGGTTCTCTCAGGCAAGCCCAATGCCTGCTCAACCCTGGCAAATAACTCCACCGCAAAGGCGACTTCATCGGGGCCATGCATTTTTGGTTTAACGATATAAACACTACCGGCAGGAGAATTCTTACTCTTCTTATCCGCCTGCAAATCATGCAGGGCAATCAAGGAGGTGACCATGGCATCCATGATGCCTTCTGGAATTTCACTGTCACCATCAAACAAAATCGCGTTATTGGTCATGAGATGGCCAACGTTTCTTATCAACAGCAAACTTCTGCCCGACAAAGTCAGTTCATCACCATTGGCTGAAATATAGGTACGGTCGCTGTTAAGCGTTCGGGTGACGACTTCGCTACCTTTAGCAAAGGAGTCAGACAAATCACCCTTCATCAAACCCAGCC
>JAHRWI010000090.1 GCA_019090225.1 Porticoccaceae bacterium | reverse complement strand
CGTCGACGTGCATTTGTCCGGCTCCGGCTACACCACACTCGCCGCCTGGAATCATATGAAAGATGCCAACTATGGCCGCATCGTGATGACCACATCGGCAGCTGGTCTGTTTGGTAACTTCGGCCAGGGCAACTATGCTGCTGCAAAATTGGCGGTTGTTGGTTTGATGAATGCGCTTAAGCAAGAAGGCACGAAATACAATATCAATATTAATACCGTAGCACCCATGGCCCTGACCCGCATGACTGAAAACATCATGTCAGACAAAATTAAGCCCCTGGTCAAACCAGAGTTCGTAACGCCAGTCGTTGCCTGGTTTTGCGCTGAGGAAAACACCGTTTCTGGCGATGTGGTTGAAGCTGGGGCAGGCTATTACGGCAAAGTACAAATTGTCGAAGCCAAGGGAACCGTGCTCGGTGGCGGTAATGTTCCAACGCCGGAAGAAGTTCAGGCCAATTACGACAAGATTGCCGATATGAGTGAGGCCCAGGCCTTCCATTCAGCTAACGATGCCATGCGTCATATCTTCCGATCAGTTAAACCGAGATAGCGCAATTTCTGCTATCTAGTTGCTACCGGCAGTTTCTACAAGCAAAACTGCAAAGACTTCACGGAGACCTGTCGATTGCAGGCCTCCGTGAAGTACCTAAATTATGATGCTAAATCAGTGCTTGAAAGCAGGCTTACGTTTATCAAGGAAGGCCGCCACCCCTTCACGACCATCTTCACCTCCTGCCAGCGTAGATATCGCACGAGATTCCAATTCCATTTGCGCCTCAAGCCCCTCTGTCGCACCCGACAAAATCAGCCGTTTAGCTTCCCCATAAGCAATCGTTGAACCCTCCGCTAATTTGAGGGCCATGGTCATGGCCGCATCCATCAATTCTGCATCTGGCACCACCTTGTTAACCAGCCCCCAATCGAGAGCCTCCTGAGCACTCAGCACCCTGTTCAACAGCGACATTTCCTTAGCCCGGCGCATCCCAACGATCTTAGCCAGAAAATAACCAGAGCCACCGTCCAGAGGCAAACCCGCGTTGGTATAAGCCATCGTAAATTTGGCTGACTCCACTGAAATTGCCAGGTCGGTGCAAAGCGCCAGGCTCAGGCCACCACCAGCGGCAGTGCCGTTAATCGCCGCAATCACTGGCGGAGACATACGATTAAACTTTGAAATAGCACCATGAAATAGCAGCGTCACCAGCTTTAGGTGGCTGGCAATATTATCGCCCTCCCCGGCAAAGTCCTTTAAGCCACCACCCACACAAAACATACGCCCGCTACCGGTCAGCACAACGGTTTTAATCGCTGGATCTTCTTCGCAAATAATTGCGTTTTCAAGCAACTCCTGAACCATGTCATGAACAACGGGATTACCCTCATCTGGTCGACACAGCGTAATCACGCCAACGCCATTATTGACTTCAAGGGTCATGTGTTTATCGGTCATAGTTATTCTCCTGGATACATAACAACTGCCATCTTAAAGACGACAGGCTTAAGGGTTTAAATAAGGAACAGGAAGCCCCACCAAATACTGAACTTGTCGAGCTACTCCTGAATCTAGACGTGTAAATTCAACGGCATACCGCGAATCGACTCGACAACAAAACCTAAGTCCCACACAGAATCGCTGATACTCACTACTCTGATGAAATAGCGTTACGTCCTAGATCTTTTGAATGCGGAGAAAATTATAGTACATGTAGAGCCTGGATAGGCGTAGCTCTCTTTCGATACGGCAACAGCAGCGGGGTAAATGGGTCCAAGCTGAGTATCGACTAGAGCAAGACCCTTATCGGCTATACCTACGCTCGATGGCACTGCTATCATCACGATAACGAGCAATTAGAAACAAACCTACAAACTAAAGAGGAGAGCATCATGAGTATTTCATTCGACGGACGCGTCGCAGTGGTCACCGGCGCGGGATCAGGCCTGGGCCGAAGCCATGCCAAATACTTTGCCGCTAACGGTGCCAAAGTGGTGGTAAATGACCTTGGTGGTTCTGTCGCTGGCACTGGTGGTTCGAGTAAAGCAGCTGACGAAGTCATGAAAGAGATCACCGACGCCGGTGGTGTTGCGATAGCTAATTACGACAGCGTCGCCACCGAAGAAGGTGGTGCCAACATTATTCAAACCGCTGTCGACAATTTCGGCAAGGTCGACATCCTGATCAACAATGCCGGTAACGTGCGCGACAAAAGTTTCGCCAAGATGGACCTTAAAGACTTCACCTCCCTGATGGATGTGCATTTAATGGGCGCAGTGTATTGCACCAAGGCCTGCTGGCCGATGATGCTAGAAAACCGTTATGGCCGCATCGTTCACACCACCTCGGCGGCTGGATTATTCGGCACCCATGGTCACACCAATTATTCCAGTGCAAAAATTTCTCTGGTGGGCTTTATGAACGCGCTCAAACAGGAAGGCACCTCAAAAAATGTCCTGGTTAACTGTGTCGCACCCATGGCCTTAACCCGCATGACAGAAGACGTCATGTCACCGAAACTGGCCCCGAAGATGAAACCCGAATATGTCACCGCGCTAATGGGCTGGCTGTGTTCCGAAGAATCCACTTTGGCCGGTGAAATAATCGAAGCGGGCATGGGCTATTACAGCAAGGTGCAGATTGTTGAAGCGCCGGGCTATATCTTCAAGGGCGACGAGGTGCCCGCGCCTGAGCAGATTCGCGATAGCTGGAACAAAATCAGCGATATGACCGGCGCTTTACCCTACCCCGGCGCCGATGATGTGATTCGTGCGGTGTTTGGCAAGCTGAAAGCCAGCCAGTAGTCGTAATAGGTCCTTAATCGTAACAACCTTTTAGTCGTAAAAATAAGGCAGTCGCTACAATAGATGCCACAACCGGAGCGGGTTGCTAGCCCTTGCGTGATGCAACCCCTTTTTCCATTCCCCCTTTCCTACCGCTTGTTATTTATCAGAGTTCACGCCCAGTCGAGTATGACACCAGGCGCGCCAGGTAAAGAAATAGTAACTGACCATCATCAACGCAAACCACCACTCGATGATGTTTTCAAGCCGATCCTTATCCGGTATAAAATTACCTACCGGAATACTCACCAGACCAAAGACCATTAAGCCAACAGCAAGCGTCATCTTGCCTCGCAACACATAATCAGGCAGGACGAGCACCCCGCAAAGCCGTAAGCGCTGCAGCCGGGCAAGCAATAACAGCTGCGCCAGATAACTAAACGAAAAATAGACAATGACACCGGTGCGGCGCATGAATTGGTAGATCTCACCCCTCGAACCCAGGTAGACCGTGTATAAGACCAGGAAGGTTGCTGACAACAGCCCGCAAACCACCATCGCCCATTCTATCCCATTGCTGTGATCCCCCAGGCGGCGCAACCACAATCGACACTGCCACCAAAAGGCTGCCAGCAATGCCGCAGCGGGAATCATGCCGAGCTTGAAGAAAACGTAACTGAAGCCGTGACGTCCGCTGGCGCTGATCGATACGCAGCCATCCACATAAATATTGCACCATGGTACATAGCCACCCAGAGCTGAGGCCACATAGGAAATATGCACGACCACCACAGGTAACAAGCCCGTCGCCAAAGCCAGCCATGTCAGGCTGCGAATTTGCATACACCTACTTCCTTCACTTTACGCTCCCCTTCACTCTACCCCCTTCACTCTAAAGGGCATTGCGTCTTAATCAGACGCATTAATCTGCGCACAGCCATTATCTGACTCAACGCAGTATTGTGTTTGACTGCACAATCGATCTCCAATCCCTCGCAGCGCCAACATTCTACAAACTGGCGGCGCCTAAACCCGCACAGACATTAAGTCCCACGACACCTAAGCCCTCAGTGCGCTCCACATCCTTTTTGCCCCGCTGTCTTTAAGTTAAGTCCTTAATGATTAGGCTATAGCTATTGAAGTGCTACCATGACCCAATCATCAACCAGCAAATCGTACCGTTATCAATTATGCCTCGCCGACTCAACCTCTCCGTTCTGGGTAGTTACGACGCCAACCCAACCGAGCACAAACTCGCCTACGAACTAGGTCAGAATCTGGCAGACATGGACTTCAATGTAATATCCGGCGGCCAGGAGGGCGTGATGCTTAGCCTGTGTGAAGCTATCCATGAGCACCGGAGCAATGGCTACGATAGCGCCTATATTGTCGGTATTCTGCCCTTTGATAATTTTTCTGACGCTAATAACTATCTTGACCTCGCAGTGCCGGTAGGCGCGCCCCATCTTCAAAATTCCATTGTGCCGCTATCTGCTGACATGGTGATTACCATTGGTGGCGCTGCAGGTACGCTGGCCGAACTAGCCCTCGCCTGGCAGTACAAAAAGCCTATCGCTCTACTGGGCAATGAGGGCTGGTCTGGAAAATTAGCCGGGCAGCGACTGGATTTCCGACGGCAAGATCAGTTGGCGCACTTCCATGAAGTAGAGGATCTCCTCGAATGGATCAAGCACACTAAACAGGAAATTGAGACGCAAATATCTGGATGAAAACTGCTCTGAAAGCCATAACCTTTGAATCACCCACAGCGACAAGCGGATCGAGCCAATTATGACCCTCATCTTTGAAGAACTCGATCACCAGCCCACACCCCTGGGCGACATTAGTTTACGGCGACGTTCCGAACCGCGATTAAATGGCGAAGTCCTCTATGAAGTAAAGCTGGGCGATGAATTTTTGATGTCCAGCCTGTTCACCGCTGCCGAGATCGAACTGTCTCATCTGGGGCTTGCCGAATTAGCGGGAACTGAGCTAGACGTAATCGTCGGTGGTTTGGGCCTCGGCTACACCGCCCTCACAGCCCTGGAGAATCCCGCTGTAAAACGCCTCACCGTCATTGAAATACTACAACCGGTTATCGACTGGCATGAGCGCGGTCTGGTTCCCGTAGGCCCCCAACTCACCGCCGACTCCCGCTGCGAGCTCCGGCAGGCAGATTTTTTCGCCGTCGCAGCTAATCCCGCTAGCGGCTTCCATCCCGATGCACCTAATCGTCAGGTCAATGCTGTATTACTAGACATTGATCACGCGCCGGATCACTGGCTCAATCCTCAAAACAGCAGTTTTTACACCGAGGCTTCACTGCAAATATTACACGGCAAAATTAAACCCGGTGGCGTGTTCGGCCTATGGTCGAACGAACTACCGTCGGAGCAATTTACTGCGATTCTCCAGTCTGTTTTCCAGCGAGTAACAACCCACGTAGTGACCTTTCCCAATCCTTATAGTGGTGGCGAATCGAGTAATAGTGTTTACCTAGCTTACACATAGACCAAACATTACTAGACAGATCAGTACTAAACAGCGCCGTACGCTAAAGCGCCCTGCCCCCTCCTGCCAAAACGAATGCTACGCCCACGCATTAACCCCATTCATTAAACCGAGACTTCGGGCAAAGCCGCCTCATGGACACGACGCGCGATCAAAAAGAAAATATACAAAGAAATAGCTGCCGCGAAATAACACCAGACTGAGATAAAGACCCAGTCAAAGAACGCCAGGGTTATTAGCGCCGAAACCAGGGCCATGCCACCTAAAACTTTGTGATAACGATCCGACGCAAGCAGTAAGGGCAACAAAATCACCACGCCATAAAACCCAGTCTGCGCCTGCTGCGACAGATAAGTATCTAGAGCAAAAACCAGGTCATAATCGATGGCGTGCCTGGCTATGGACACGGCCATCCACTCGAACTTGAATAGCAGAGGCCCATACATATAACTGCCCATCAGGACGCCGATCCAGGTCATCACCAAGAACAATCGTTTACGAGCCATCCTGCTCTCTGTGAGATAAGACGAATACGGAATCCAGCCCAACCACATAAAGTGAGAGAAGAACAAAAACCCAAAGGCAAAGCCACGCGCAGCCGCTGCCTCGCCAGCGATCAGCGCGGCCCATACGCCGCCTTCAAGCAATTGCTGTATACCAAACAACAATGGCAACATCGCGAATGCCCAATAGCGCCGGTCAATTTCGTTGGATTTCTTCAGGCAATACAGGCCCGCAGGCACTAATATACCCGCCGCTGTGAAACTCGCTGTCGCAGAAAAACACATCCTTGATTCCCTATAGTCGCTTATTTCTGATAAATCACTTATTCCTGATAAGATAGTTACTCGGCAAAATAACACTCATAACTTCAGTACAGCACAATTAAGAACCCTTCCCGCCACGACACAAACTTTCTGATCAGTGCCACCTTCATTCACGCGACCAGGTAAACGTATTACCTTGCGTAAAACTGCCCGCCCGTTCGTAGATTACGCAACACCTCACTCTGCAGTGGTAAGCTCACATCGGCTTTTTGCGCATAATCCGGCCATTGGTGAACCACCTCCAATACCCGGTCAATAATAAGCCTGGCTTGACGAGAAAAATTTGTTATCAGTGAAGCCACTGCCAGTAAATCATCAAGCACAAAGTTATCGCGTTTGCCATTTAAGGAAAGTTGATGAGAGTCCACCCAGGGCGAGTCTTTTTTGTAACTGTAAGCCACATCAAAGGCCGGGGATAAACGCCATCCGGCTCTCGGCCCGTCGAGCAAGAAACCAAAGTTCTTAGTGTGATCATCGTGGTTACGGGCCACCACGTTAAAGACCATACGACGGAAAATTTCGATGGCATCGGCCCTTGGCAGCTTTAATTGTCGAGCCACAGCCAGGAGCTGCTCATAGCTGTACGCACCCGGTTTTTTGTAATCTGCGTGATCCATGGCGCACAAGGACACATAGTGCAGTTTACGATTACCCACCCGCTCAAAACGCCGGGTCATAAAATGCGCCCGCTTGCCTTCGATTAACAGTTCAGAAGGCGACATATTAATTCCGGCTTCCACAGCCATCAGATAATAAGCGTACTCCATACGTCCAAAACCCTGAGGGTCGCCAAAGGTTTCACTATCAGTTTTGTGCTCTTCAACGCCATCAAACTTTAGAAGGTAATGCTCAAAACCTTCAGGGGCATCGACCTGCCCGGAACGTAGCTGTGAGCGCTCAGCATTCACTGCCACCACCGCCTTGGCTCGGGCACCACCGGCTGAGGTGCCCACCTGCAAAATAGCCTGCATAGCTTCGTCGTTCTGGCTGCCCATATCCACGTTAACTCGTCGTTGCAGATGAACCCTTTCGTCCAATACCGTTTGCGCCATAGCGACCAGGGAATCCAGGGCCAGGTCATCGGCCTGTTTAACACCTCGGTCAATGGCGGGCAGAAACTCCAGAGCACCCATGCCACGGCTACCGGTGTAGAGCAGGCGCTCCACTGGCGTAAAGGAATTGACGTCTCGACCAGTTCTCGCCAGCCATGCATTGATCACCGCATTACCAAAGTCATCGGGCAGGGTGTCGGCGAATACTGCTGGCAGGCCGCGATAGGTATCTGGGTTTAACCCGGGAAATTGATATTTAGTGGCCGCCAGGGGCATGTGCAGAGGGGCTATTTCACATCTCAATTTTCGCCACTCGGGAGAGAACTCGAAGGTGCTCAAACCGCTGAGAGGATCGTAAGCCATCGCGCCCACCTGCTTACCCCACAAACGAACTTCAGCCAGGTTTTCCATGGCTATTTGATTCCATAACGACGTTTAAAAGCATAATGCTTTATTGCGAACCGGGACTTATGAAAAATCGGCATTACCAATCCAGCTCGTCAGGCTTGTCGTCTTTAGACGACTTACTAGACAACTCCTTACTGCCAGCCCCTCGGCTACCGGTCGCCCGCAGCCGTCGCTTGCCCTTCATCTTGAGCTGCTCCATGGGGCTAAATACCTGCTCGGGTACAAAGTTTTCAAGCAGAGCCAGCTGATCCAGGGCCCGCAGCACGGCAATCACATTGGTGAATTTAGCCTGACCAGCGACTAACTTTGCATAGCTAACTCGCGATAAACCAACCGCATCAGCCAGTTGCTGCTGGGTTAAATTCCGCTCAAGCCGTAGCTGATCAATACGCTTGCCTAGCTCGGCAGCCACAGCCAGATCTGTCATCATAGAAAAATCCATAAT
>JAHRWI010000089.1 GCA_019090225.1 Porticoccaceae bacterium | reverse complement strand
TACTGCCACCGGAAATCTGCACCCGTTATGCCGGTAGAATTATTAACATTCACCACAGTTTTTTACCGGCTTTTGCAGGTGCCAAACCCTACCATCAGGCCGCCGAACGCGGCGTTAAACTGATCGGTGCCACCTGCCATTATGTGACTGATGAGCTGGATGCCGGGCCGATCATTGATCAGGATGTTGCGCGTATTAATCATCACGACAGCATCGACGACATGGTGCGTATTGGTAAAGATGTAGAGAAAACGGTACTGGCCAGAGGTTTACGCTATCACCTCGAAGACCGCGTATTGATCCACGGAAATAAAACCATCGTTTTTGAGTAAACCACGTATCCCCGATTAACCCGACCCAAGCGCCACAGCCTCGGTTCGGCGAGGAGTAATTTTGACTAAACAATCACAACACATCACCGACGTCGCCATCATCGGCGCTGGGCCTGTCGGGCTGTTCAGTGTTTTTCAATGCGGTATGCTGAAAATGTCCACACAGGTGATCGATGCATTACCCGCCACCGGTGGTCAGTGCACAGCGCTCTATCCTGAAAAACCCATCTTCGATATTCCCGCCGCGCCAAAAGTAAGCGGTGCCGAACTGATTGAACGTCTTGAAGAACAGATCAAACCCTTTAATCCTGTATTTCACCTCAACCAGCAAGTGGTCTCACTAGAACGACAGGAGGAAGGCTGGCAACTGACCACCTCAAAAGGCACAACGGTGAGCGCAAAAGCAATCATTATAGCGGCCGGAGCCGGTGCCTTTGGCCCCAACAAACCACCACTGGCCAATATTGAACAATACGAAAACAAGAGCGTTCACTACCTGGTACAAAACCGCGAGCAATTTCGCGACCAACGTATTGTCATTGCCGGGGGTGGCGATTCTGCCGTTGATTGGGCACTGGCTTTAGCTGACATAGCCGCAGAAACTTACGTTGTGCACCGCCGTGATCGTTTCCGCGCTCTGCCTGAAAGCGTTGCCCAAATGCGTGCTCTGGCTGATCAGGGTAAAATTGAACTGGTCATCCCTTATCAACTGGCCAGTCTTGAGGGCGAGGGCGACCAGCTAAGTGCCGTCAATATTAAAACCCTCGAGGGCGAGGAGCGCCGTCTCGAAGCCGATCATATGCTGTCTTTTTTTGGCCTGGTTAATAAACTGGGGCCAATTAATGACTGGGGTCTGGATGTCCATAATGGCGTTATCAACGTAGAGCCAACGACCTGTGCAACGAATATCGAAGGCATTTTTGCCGTCGGTGATATCGCCAGTTATCCCCACAAATTAAAACTTATTTTGTCCGGTTTTGCCGAAGTTGCTCAGGCTGCCCATGCCGCCTTTAAGTTCGTCAACCCCGATGAAGCGCTGCACTTTGAACATTCCACCAGCTCTGGTGTGCCTTCATTGTAGGAGGAACTGAGCAGGGCGGTCTGAGTAGGGCGGCCTGATTATTCTCAAAGAACTACCCGGTTTGCAAAAAACCGGCAGCACATTTTTGTTAACGACCATCGTGTCATTATTGTTGAGGAGTAGAAGTAAATGCCTAAAGTCACTTTTATCAAGGTAGACGGAGAAAAAGTCGAAGCCGATGCTAAAGTTGGTAACACGGTTATGGAAGTTGCCAAGGAGCTAGATCTACCCATGCTCGCTGCCTGCGGCGGTGCCCTGGCTTGCGCAACCTGTCACGTGGTCGTCGACGAAGATTGGTACGATAAAACCGGGGAAGTCTGTGAGGACGAAGAAGATCTCCTCGATACCGCTCACGATCTGACCCCAACCTCACGTTTGTGCTGCCAGATTAAAGTTACTGAAGATACCGATGGTCTGGTGGTCAAACTCACACCCATGAGTTAGAAAGCCTTTTTTCTGACAGCTGACCTGACAGAGCAATATTTGTCAGCTCAGGCTCAGCGGCGGCTCGCGGAGAACTGCACATTGTTCGCGTAGTTCAAGGATATGTTCGCCCCAAAATCTTTCCGTGTTAAACCACGAAAAGGCTCTCGGGAAAGCCGGATCATCCCAGCGCCGGGCGATCCAGGCCGTGTGGTGCAAAATGCGTAAGGCTCGCAGGGCTTCAATCAGGTTCAGCTCGCGCGGATGAAAGTCGTAGAATTCATTGTAGCCCTCTACTACTTCAGACAGCTGCGCAATTTGATCAGCTCGGTCGCCCGACAATAACATCCACAAGTCCTGAATAGCCGGGGCCATCCGAGCATCATCAAAGTCGACAAAATGGGGTGTGTCGTCTCGCCATAGAATATTGCCGACGTGGCAATCGCCATGGCTACGCAGCAGAGGGGTATCGCTCAACATCACCAGTTTTTCTTCAAGAATGCTGAGTAATTCGCTACTAACTGACTCGTAAGACGCCTTAAGACTTGAGGGAATAAATGCCTCGCCTATCAGGGCCACACTTTGATAACCGTAACTTTCGAGATCAAGGGTTGGTCGATATTTGAAAGATTTCGTGGCCCCCACCAGATGGATACGGCCCATTAAGCGGCCAATCGTAAATAAGCTATCGAGATCCCCCAGCTCCGGGGCATGACCGCCCCTGCGCACAAATAAGGCAAAACGAAAATCATCAAACTTGAACAGGGTTTCGCCCGCACTGTTTTGCCAGGGTGGCACCACGGGTAATTCATGGCCGACCAGTTCGAGACAATATTCGTGCTCTTCAAGAATCTGCTCATCCGTCCAACGTTGGGGACGGTAAAATTTCGCAATCAGCGGCTCAGCGTCTTCGATACCGATTTGGTAGACGCGATTTTCATAGCTGTTTAACGGGAAGAATCGACCATCACAGAGCAGACCCTGGCTTTCGATCGCATCAATCAAGAAATCTGGCGTCAAACGGTCAAAAGGATGGAGTTCACTGGGCGATGCCGAAGTCATACAAAATTGTCCTGTTGCACCGGCCCTGGGACAACAAGACCCGAACCCTAAGGTGCGCAGCATAGCATTGATGCGACCGTGTGCCGCAGGTCAGAGTTCTAGAAACAAAGGCTAAGCCTCCACAACAGAGCTCCTACAATTTGTAGCCGCCGCGAATTTGACGCGTTTTAGCCTATAATCAAACACAGTCCATCATTGGACAAAACCCGCACCAATGTGTCTGAATGGAAAACCTTATGACTCAAAATCTTTCGTCCAGAAAACCCTTATCCGCCGCTCATCGATTTATGCACAAAATTGCTTCATCCAAACCCGGCGCCTGGTTTCTGGCCCGCACGCAACACCACCTGGATCGAATTTTCTTCAAACTATCAGGGGGTCGTACCACGATGGCGGGCATTATGACGGGCCTGGCAGTGGTAGTACTGGCTAATAAAGGCGCGAAGAGTGGGCTTATACGCACCACTCCATTGTTATGCATTGATGATGAAGACAATCCCGGCGTCCTGGCACTGGTGGCCTCAAACTTTGGCCAAAGCCATAACCCCGCCTGGTATTACAATCTCAAAGCTAACCCTGAGGCGACCTGCACGCTCAATGGCCTGACCAAAACCTATGTAGCACGAGAGGCCGAAGGGGAAGAGTACGAACGCTTCTGGAATTTCGCCCTCGATACTTACATGGGCTTCCCCCACTATAAAGCCCGAGTTGGGGATAGACACATTCCTATTTTTATTATGGATCCAGTGACTTAAGCCCGCAGTCAAGAAATCAGGCCTCTACTCAAAGGCCTGATCAGATACCTAATAAACCACCACTGAGCGAATACTCTCCCCAGCGTGCATTAGGTCAAATGCCGTGTTGATTTCCTCTAGTGGCATAGTATGGGTAATCAAATCGTCAATATTGATCTTACCTTCCATGTACCAATCGACAATCGTAGGCACATCACTGCGCCCTCTAGCGCCACCAAACGCTACACCGTGCCAGGATCTGCCGGTCACTAACTGGAAGGGCCGCGTGGCAATTTCCTGCCCAGCACCTGCAACACCGATAACATAAGACTCCCCCCAACCCTTGTGGCAGGACTCCAAAGCCTGACGCATCACCTCAACGTTGCCGATACATTCGAAGGTGTAATCCGCGCCGCCGCCAGTTAAATCGAGGATCGCCTCGACCACGTCGTCGACCTCTAAGGGATTGATGAAATCCGTCATGCCAAACTTTTCCGCGAGCGGTGCTTTATCAGCGTTCATATCGACACCAATAATTTGCCGTGCACCAACCATACGCGCTCCCTGGACAACATTGAGGCCGATACCGCCCAGCCCAAACACCACCACCCTCGAACCGGGTTTAACCTGGGCCTTGTATACCACCGCACCGACGCCGGTTGTCACACCACAGCCGATATAGCAAATCTTATCGAAGGGCGCATCTTCGCGGACTTTAGCCAGAGCAATTTCTGGCAGTACCGTGTAATTCGAAAACGTGGAACAACCCATGTAATGCAGAATAGGCTCACCGTCCAGTGAAAAGCGGCTGCTGCCATCCGGCATAACACCCTCACCCTGGGTGGTGCGAATGGCCTGACATAGATTCGTTTTGGGGTGCAAACAAAAATCGCACTGGCGACATTCCGGCGTGTATAGCGGTATCACATGATCACCCGGCTTAAGCGAAGTCACCCCGGCACCAACTTCCATCACCACGCCAGCACCTTCATGGCCGAGAATCGCGGGGAATGCGCCTTCTGGGTCATCCCCAGACAAAGTAAAAGCATCGGTATGACAAATACCAGT
>JAHRWI010000088.1 GCA_019090225.1 Porticoccaceae bacterium | reverse complement strand
CATGCGGTCAGCCTCGTCAATGACCATGACCTCAACCCTGTCAAGATAAACATCTTTGCTGCCACAGAAATCGATCAACCGACCTGGGGTGGCGACCAGAATATCGCAAAGTTTTTCGTTCAGGTGACGGCGCTGCTTGTCGTAATCCATACCGCCCACCAGCGTATGGACATTGAGGCCGGTATATTTGGTCAGGGCACGGGCATCGTCAGCAATTTGCATGACCAGTTCGCGAGTCGGCGCAATGATCAAGGAGCGGGCCTCACCAGCATGGCGCTCATGCTCAATGGGGTGCTTGAGCAGATCATCAATAATGGTGACTAAAAATGCTGCGGTTTTGCCGGTTCCGGTTTGGGCTTTACCGACGACATCGTTACCGCGCAAGGTGTAGGGCAGGGATTGAGCCTGAATCGGCGAGCAAAACTTAAAGCCTAGATCAGCGATGCCGTGCATTAAGGTATCTGGCAAATCCAGGTCGTGAAAACGCTGCTTGCCGGCCTCGGGTTCAACCTGAAATTCTTCAGGGGACCACACGGCGGCGGCGTTCCTTTGATTATTGTCCCTGTTACCGCCCCCACTTCTGCGCCCACGACCGCCGCGACGACCGCGCCTGGGCCCTGTTTTTTTGCCCTCGGCATCTTGCGACGTTTTGCTCTCGGCACCTTGCGACGTGTTGTTTTGCTGCGCTTCACTCATAGATTAACTCGGTTCCTGAATACCCTGTCGGTACTGTTTAAAAATTGGACTGCTTGAAAAAGGTGAGTACTGCTTGAAAATTGGCGGCTTGGATCAAATCAGCTGACCATAAAAAAATCGGGCCAAAATCAAAAGGCCCAAAGTATAACACAGCAATGTGGACGGCTCCCTATGGCAGGAGTGGCGCTAAAAAGGTGGGGGTATCAAGATACGAGCGCTTATTATTCACAGATCGTGGGTAGCTCAGGTCGTGAACGACTCAGATAATGAACGGCTCAAACCACGCGAACGAGATCAATCAGCGCCTTTCCACAAGGCGCGCTTAAGCCAATAGTCGAGGCTAAAATAGCGACCGCCGCCAGAAAATAACAAACTCAGCAACATCACAAAATAGGTGGCGGCAAACTCGATGCCGTTATTTAACACCACGAAGCTGCCTTTTTCGCTCAACCAGTCGTAATTGCCATGCTCGCGCAAAATTGCTTTGGCGGCACTGACCCGTTCACCGACTCCGACACTGTTTTCAAGGCTGCGTTTTGCGGCCGGAATACCCACATCCGCTAAGACTTTGGCGGTGCTGGTTTCAGGATTGCCAGGCGCAATGGCAAACCAGCCATGTTGCCAATGTACGGATGCGGCAGCGACCAGCATTGACACCATTAAAGGGATGGCAAACCAGCGTACCGCCAGGCCAATCAACAAAGCCAAACCACCGACCAATTCTGAGAAGGCCGCAAGAAAGACCATCAGCACGGGCGCAGGCAAGCCTAAACCCCAGTCGGCATTACCAAACCAGGACACCATATCTTCAAAGTTGTGGAATTTGTGCCAGCCCGCAGCAATCATCACTGGGGCGAGAATCAGCCTAAGCAGCAGCGGCGCCAGACCATCAAGATATTGCAGGCGCGAAAATATAACGCGGTGAAAATTCGTATAAAGTGTCACGATGTTGTTCATCGGCGGTTTTCTCCAGTTGGTTCTATCCAAAGGCAGGAAATAAAACGCGTAGCAAAATTCTGCGAGTTAAATTTGCTATTTCAAACCTTTATAAAAGCAAGTTTAAAGATAGCGTCACGGCGTTAGAGAAGCACCCGTCGGAAAAATTCCCTTCGTAAAGATGATGAATGAATTCTTAGTGCTAATTGGCCTGCGCATCTTTCATCAAATAATCATTAGACAGGCAGTCCTTATCGATTTACTCAACGAGGCTCACTTAACGAGAAGCGGGAAAAACCGGATTTTGCCTCGCGGCGGATGCGTAGAACACATCCATGGGTACCGATTGTCCTAGCTCACTAACAATACGTGCATGGCTGCGACTTAGCTCCCTGGGTTCTCTCACCCCACAGGAGTGGGCTATGGTACCCACTTCCTTTTGCATATTTTTTACGTAACTGGCCACGCGCTCAGCTTTATTGCTGGGGTCGAGACCTTTTTGCAATTCAGGATCGTGGGTCGCCACACCTGTCGGACAAGTGTTTTTGTTGCATTGCATGGCTTGAATACAACCCAGGGCAAACATATGACCACGCGCAGAAACGACAAAATCGGCACCGACACACATGGCCCAGGCCACATCCACCGGGGTGATTAGCTTGCCGCTGGCAATAACGGCAATCCTTTCCTTTAAGTCCTGCTCTTTCAGCTTATCGATCACCATGGCCAGAGTTTCTCTAATATTCAGGCCGGCGTGATCAAGCAAACTTTGTGGGGCAGCGCCAGTGCCGCCATCACCACTGTCGATGGTAATAAAGTCGGGCGCTGACTCAACAACCCCCCGATCAAGAATCGCGGCGCATAGGTCTTCAAAAAAATGGGTGCCGCCGACCACCAATTTGAAGCCGACCGGCTTACCGGTGACCTGTCTGATGTGCGCGATACTGTCTAACAGCTCATCAACGCTTCTAATATCGGTGTGACCGTTAGGGCTTATGGAATCCTCTCCGGCGGGAATACCCCTTGTTTGGGCTATTTCCTCAGTCACTTTGATGCTCGGTAAAATACCGCCTTTACCCGGTTTGGCACCCTGGCTGATTTTTATTTCAAACATTTTTACCTGTGGATGAGCGGCGATGGCTG
>JAHRWI010000087.1 GCA_019090225.1 Porticoccaceae bacterium | reverse complement strand
GGCAGTAAATTGCGGAATTCGCAAAATTCCCGCGTCGCTTCCAGCAGTCCGGTGCGAAAACCGTTGACGTGGGTGCCGCCCTGCACAGTGGGAATCAAATTAACGTAACTTTCCTGGGTAACTTCGCCACCTTCGGGCAGCCACTGCACCGCCCAGTCAACCGCCTCAATTTCGGAGGCGACACTGCCTGTGAAGGGCTCTGTCGGCAAGGTCTCCCAACCCTCGGTGGCGCTGGTCAGATAATCGGGCAGGCCGTCTTCGTAGCACCACTGCTCGGTTTCACCACTGGCCTCGTCTTTGAGGTGCACTTCCAGACCCGCACAGAGTACTGCCTTGGCGCGCAGCACGTGCTTGAGCCGGGGCAGGGAAAATTTTGCGCTGTCAAAATATTGGGGATCGGGTAAAAAATAAAGCTCAGTACCAGTATTGCGTTTGCCGCAGTCGTCTATGGCCACTAATTCGGAGGCTTTATCGCCATTGGCAAAATTCATCTGCCAAACTTTGCCATCGCGACGAATGGTTATTTGTAACTTAAGCGAGAGGGCATTGACCACGGATACCCCAACGCCGTGGAGGCCACCGGAAAACTGATAGTTCTTGTCGCTAAATTTGCCACCAGCGTGCAGGGTACTGAGGATGACTTCGACGCCGGGGATACCCTGTTCGGGGTGGATATCCACGGGCATACCACGGCCATCATCGCTGACCGTGACCGCGCCGTCTTTATGTAATATCACCGAAATTTTATGGGCAAAACCCGCCAGGGCTTCATCGACACTGTTGTCGATAACCTCCTGGGCCAGATGGTTTGGCCGGGTGGTATCGGTATACATACCGGGTCGTTTTCGCACCGGATCTAGACCGGTTAATACTTCAATATCTTCCGCTTTATAATCGCCCATACGCTACCAGTTAATTCTTCCCCATAAGAAACTTCATAATATTAAGCAGGTGGTTCTCATAGTTCTGAAAGCCATGATCACCCCCTTGTTCAATCATCAATTCGCAATCAATATATTTGCTCTCTGCCTGACGGTAATCCAGCACTTCGTCGCCAGTTTGCACTAGCACCATTAACTGCGATGGCTCAGACAAGGGGGCTACTTCAAACTGCTCCAGCTGGTCGAGGTGCTTCTGCTCAATCCGATGCACCTCTCCAGTGTGGTAATTCTCCTGATCGCCGAGCAAATAGTCTCGACCCTGCCAGGGTGCCACAGCGGGGTTCACCAGCACAGCTGGGCGGCCGTATTTTTCAGCCAGCCAGGTGGCGTAGAAACCACCCATGGAGCTGCCGACCAAGCCCATGACTTGCTGAGCAGCCATTGCCGCTTCTAGCTCCGCCATCGCCAGTAAAGGAAAGGGGCTCAAAAAGGGGCACACAAACATTATTTCGGGATGATTGAGTGCCAACCACTCCTTGGTTTGCCGAGCCTTGTCAGATCCGGGTGAACTATTAAAGCCATGGATATAGAGCAGCGCTGTAGCATCTAGCATTGGGTATCAGATTCAATAATAGGACCGTCGGATCAGATCAGCAACGATGGGGATTATAACGATTGCCTATCGGCGATTGATAGCACTAGATGTCCGTACTTGATTGTCCAGCTCGACGCTATGGAGAAAGCTTCTATGCCGATCAATATTTCTGGGTTTTATGGTCGACGACATGGTCTGCGATATCAAGATGATGAACACCGGTCTCCAGATGGCCATCGGGATGTAGATTAATCCAGCGATATCCTGGGCAATCATCGCTCATGGCAAAACCGGGACTATTGGCCGTAAACTGGAAGCATGTGGATGGCGAGGTAAAGACGCGACTACCGGCCCAGTCAGTTTCAGTCTCCTGATGGACATGACCGCAAAAAATCCCCTTAACATTAGTAGCGGAGGCAATGATCTTTTCAAGCTCAGAAGCGTTGCTGATTCTCTGCTGATCCAGCCAGTCACACCCGACCGGCATGGGCGGATGATGCATAAAAATAACCACCGGATGGGCGCTTTCATTGCGCAGAGTATTAGCCAAAAACTCAAGCTCACCAGTGCTCAAGGTGCCGCCTACCTGCCCGTTCACGGCGGTATTTAGAGAAATAACACGCCAGTCGCCAAACTCCAGCAAAGACCAGTAAGGTGCCGAAGTAACACTTTTTTGCATCACCTCAAAGTCATCATGATTACCCGGCAACCATGCGTAGGGAATATCAACAAAGCGGATTTGTTCGGCAAAAAGTCCATAGGCCTTGCGCTTACCCAGCGCTGCAATGTCCCCTGTAATCATCAATATTTCAGGACCTTCCGATAAAGCCGCAACATCCGCCAACACCTGACGAAAGGTGTCATAGGTGCAAACACCGGCCAGTCTGTGCTCTCGACTTTCTCCGATATGGCAGTCGGTTAGCTGAATTAATCGGTGAACTTGCGGCTCTAACATAACTTACCTTAACTAAAGATTATGGTTTTATACCAAAGATTGCGGTACTGCCATTAAAGGCTGGAGTACAGGGTAATCCTGCGATCGATTATGACCTGGGATTCAGCTACCCTGGAAACAAATAAGCCTTGCATTCAATGCTCCATAGCCCAGAACATGATCCCAAAACCTCATCAAACATCACCACCCAGCAGCACCGGCGCAGGACCCGCAACATAGCCACGTTCTATACAGACAATTAGCCATTCTTCAAGGAAGCGATTCCACTGGGCTTTCTCGTCTCTTTGTAACATGTTCTTATTCGGGTAGACATTTTTTGGCACACTATTACGCAAGCCATCACAGCTCACCACTTCCGCGAGTCTCGCATCGTGATACATCCGTACGTTCAAGACTGGTGGCTCTCGCCAGTCAGGTTTATTTTGAACCGCGGGAGTCGATATGAAATTTAACCCACAACTATTCCCATCTGAATTATTCGAACGGGAACTCGATGCCCGCTGCTCTCTGATAGACAACAAGGTCGTATAAGGTGTCCTCTCCATAACCGTCAACAACACCTCCCGCCCCAAGCAGCCAGATAAACCTAAACAGCGGATACTATCCGTCGCCACATCGGGAAACACCCGGTACAAGCGCCGGTAGTTAGATTCACAACGCGCCATAAAGCCTTTTAGATTGACCTTGTAGCTCTCGTTATTGTCCTGGACCTTACCGTCCCGCAAACAAACCCCCTAGCTTCTTGTGCGTTATGTAACAATCGTTTTCACCAAGCATGCGAACTATACCTTGCAACGCCACATTTTGCAGACAACCCAGCTTCAGCTTCAAGCATTACCCACAATTAAGAGGTGACCCGCCGGGCGATTTATCCCTACAGAGCTACAGCCAGAAAACATTAAATTCAAACTTAATCGCGCCAACTTATACGCCTTGGCAATAGTGTAAGACAAGCAGTCAGCTTGTCTGCTAGACTTCTAAGGTTAAAAATTAATCATGGAATATGTAATGAATCAACTTTCAAAAACGATGTGTTGCGCGCTATTTGTCCTCGCACCTGTCGTGCCGGTAACGGCGGATACCTTATCGGAAATATATCAGCTGGCCTTAACTAATGACCCCACGTTTCGCGCAGCAAATGCAGACCTGCTAGCAGGTAATGAAGCCATTCCTCTGGGGCGCTCTGGCATTCTCCCTAAAATCACCGCCACTATGGAATTTACTGATGGTGACGGTGATTCCGCCAACTTTCGAACCCTGAATTTCGGCGGAGCGACGGGCGCCCAGGTCGGCGCTTCTGGTGACAAAGATAACGAAACAGAATTTTACTCACTAACGCTTAGCCAGCCGCTGTTTGACTTGCCGGCCTGGTTTACCTTCAAACAGGGCTATGACCTGGATAAACAGGCCAAAGCCCAGTTCGCCGCCGACCAACAGAGCATCATTGTCAGAGTCACAGAAGCCTACATCGATGTATTGCGGTTCAGCGAAAACCTAGCCACGGCGCAGGCTGAACAGCGGGCCATTGGTCGTCAGCTTGAACAAACCAGAGAACGTTTTGAAGTCGGCCTACTGCCCATCACCGACGTTCACGAAGCCCAGGCGGCCTACGATAGCGCGACAGTAAATACGCTAGAAGGAGAGGCAGCGCTGAATATTGCCTTTGAGGGATTGGAAGTCCTCACTGGGCAAGCACATCAGGAACTGGCCGGACTGGCTGCTGAGTTCCCTATCGAGCCTCCCGAACCCGCTGACAGCGCGTCATGGGTCGAGTTTTCTCAAAACAACAATTTCAAATTGGAAGTCGCTCGCCTGGCGATGCTGGCCGCTGACAAAAATGCTAAAGCCAAAAAAGCCGAACACTTGCCGACAGTAACAGCAAGTCTGGGTTACTCGAATTTTCACGACGATGGTCACTTCAATAAAAAAACGCCAAGCCCCAATGAAACGCAGCCATTTGCATCGGATGAAGAGCCGACCGTATTTTCTGTAAGAGTGGATGCACCCCTTTATAGCGGCGGCATGGTCAGCTCTGAGCGAAGAAGAGCCTATCAGGAATACGTTAAGGCTCAAGAAGTTCACTTGTTAGCTCAACGTATGACCACACAGCAGGCTCGCTCACAGCACTTGCTGGTGCAAACCAATGGCGCAAGGGTAAAAGCTCGCCAGCAGGGTATTCTTTCTGCGAAAAGTGCCCTTGAGGCCACCGATGCGGGCTATGAAGTTGGCACCCGTAATATCGTCGACGTGTTGATTTCCCAGCGCATCCTGTATCAAGCCCAGCGTGACTATGCTAATGCTCGTTACGACTACATTATGAGTATATTGAAGCTTAGGCAGGTTGCCGGACAGTTAAGTCCTGAACATCTTGCAAGGCTCGACAAATGGCTCGACCCAGCTCTGAAAATTACTCGAGCCACTCCGACAGAGATTTAACAAGTCTTTCTAGCGCACCTCGGTTGCTCTCAGCGACCGAGTGCGCAGCCTCCGCCATAGCCTGGTACTGATCGCTCTTATTCAGCAGCTCTAACACCAAATCGGCTAGCTGGCCCGAACTTTCACAAATCCTCATACCACCGGCCTCAACCAATTTGTTTGCCACTTCGGCAAAATTAAACAGATGAGGGCCGGTGACAATGGGAATGCCCCAAGCCGCTGGCTCTATCAAATTATGGCCACCCACCGGCACTAGACTACCACCGATAAAGGCAAGATCACTGGCCCCACAAAATGCCAGTAATTCACCCATGGTGTCACCGATTAATACCTGAGTATTGCGGTATATTGGGTCGGAGTCAGGGGAGTTCATCTCGCTGCGACGAGCGACACTAAAACCCCGAGTAACAGATAACGACGCGACGTCATCAAAGCGTTCCGGGTGACGTGGCACCAGCACCAATAGCGTATTTGGCTGCTCCTCGATGACTTTAGCAAAGGCGTCCAGCACCAACTCATCTTCTCCCTGATGAGTGCTTGCCGCCAACCAAACCGGACGATCAGCACCGTTCTGCCATTGAACTTTGAACACCGCAGCCTGATCCCGCACTGGCTCGCTGAGATCGAGGTCAAACTTGATATTGCCGCTGATACTGAGATTATCCCTGGCCAGGCCAAGGCTGACAAAGCGCTCCCCATCAGCCTCGGTTTGCGCTGCAATCAAATTGATATCTGCCAGCATCTCCCTCGTCAGCCAGGCGACTTTCTGGTAGCCAGCCGCTGATTTTTCCGATAATCGCGCATTTGCTACGACCACGGGCACACTCGCGTTTCGACATTTGCTGATCAAATTTGGCCACAGCTCGGTCTCCATAATAATCAGCATTGAGGGTTTGATACGTAGAAAAAAGCGCGCTAGCACGTCGGGCAGATCGTAGGGTGCATAGACGTGATAAACGCTGGTACCGAATACTTTGCTAACCTGCTCAGACCCCGTAGGCGTGGTGGTAGTCACCACCAACTGGGTCTGCGGATATTTCGCCTGTAACGATTTAATCAATGGCACTGCTGCTAAAGTTTCACCTACCGAGACAGCGTGAACCCAGATAACGTACTGCTTCTCGGGTATAGTGGGTACAAACCCGAAACGTTCTCTCCAGCGCCGGGCGTAGGCCGGGGCACGGCGAGAGCGCCATAACAGGCGAGTCAAAATCAGTGGTGTCAGGAGATATAACAGTAGCGTATAAAACAATCTTGCCAAGAGAGAATCCTTTTTTTTGCCAGCATACAGAGGGCTTCGGTGAGTCGCAAAATCTTTACCTGAAAAGCCTGTAATAAACGCGTATTTTAAAAAATATAGGCCGCGAAAACGCTATACTGAGTCTCTCTAAAGCCGCATTCCAGCGCCACTGTTTCGGATAAACAACCATTACTCAGCCTTCACACCACAGTATTCTTAACGATGTTCATACCGACATCAGCATCATCGGCGGTGGCATCGCTGGTTTGTGGCTGCTCAACCGTCTGCACAACGAAGGTTACAGTGCGCTTTTATTCGAACACGACGCTCTAGGGAGCGGTCAAACGGTCGCCAGCCAGGGCATGATTCATGGCGGTATTAAGTACACCTTGAATGGCGCCCTGTCCGGGGCATCTGAGGCCATCGCCAGCATGCCTGCCCACTGGCGCAACTGTTTACGGGGTGAAGGCGATGTCGATCTGCGCGGCGGCTCGATACTCAGCGATCATTTTTACCTGTGGTCTGCCAGCAGCGCCGCTGCAAAATTGACCACCTTCCTGGCCAGCAAGGCAACACGCGGGAGAGCCGATAAAGTCAGCAAAAAAGACCTACCCACCGTTTTACAAAACCCACAGTTTAAAGGCTCTGTTTATAAACTGGTGGATATGGTTCTGGACGTACCTGGTATCTTGCAGCTACTGGCTAATCAAGCCTCTGAACATATTTATAAAATCAACTGGCGACATGCTCGCTTTGATTCACAGCCACAAACTGGTGCCACCACACTGCATATTGATAACGGCGGTGAAACCCTGAACATCAAAAGCAAAGCGCTGATCTTTACCGCTGGACAGGGCAACGAAAAACTCCTGCGTAAAGTCGGCGCTAGCGCACCAGCGATGCAACGCCGCCCTCTCCAGCAAGTAATGGTAAAGCACCGTCATCCCCATGCCTTTTATGGCCACTGCCTGGGTGCCGACACCACCCCACGCCTGACCATATCCAGCCATCCCTGCGCAGACGGTGAACAAGTCTGGTATTTAGGCGGCTCAATCGCCGAACGCAGTATCAGCTTACCTTCCGGAACACTGATCGATCAGGCTAAAACGGAATTGAAAACCTTACTGCCCTGGATAGACTTAAGCGCAGCCCAGTGGGCGACATTAGCGGTTGACCGCGCTGAACCAAAACAACGAAATTTCGCCCGCCCGGATCAAGCCTACGCCGACTGGGCTGAGGGCTGTAATAATGTCATCGCCGCCTGGCCGACCAAATTAACCCTCGCCCCCAACCTCAGCAGCGAAGTCCTCAAGCTCTTAACTGATCGCGGCATTGCGCCTGACCTTAAAAATAAACCTGAGCAAAAAGTGCTGCCGCACCTACCTCTGCCAAAACCCACTATCGCACCACCCCCCTGGGAGCTGGCTTTTGGACGTTAAGCTGGTGGACGCTCAAGATGATCGCTAAACGCAGCCTCGGCAACACCGACATGGAAGTCAGCATCCTCGGGCTAGGTACGGTCAAACTGGGTCGAAACGAAGCCGTCAAATATCCTCAAGGCTTTGCATTACCGGACGATAAGCAGGCCAGCGATCTACTCGCTTTGGCACGGGAACGGGGCATCAACCTCATCGATACCGCGCCCGCTTACGGTACCAGCGAAGAACGGCTGGGACACTTGTTGCGCGGCCAACGGCAAGACTGGTTAATTTGCACCAAGGTTGGCGAAGACTTCGTCGAGGGTATTTCAAGCTACGATTTCAGCCCTGAGCATGTCCGCTTCAGTATTGAACGCAGCCTGCAACGGCTTAACACCGAGGTTCTAGATATCGTCCTGGTGCATTCTGACGGTAACGATGTCGATATCATTAAGCACTTGGGCACCCTTGATGCGCTGGCAGAATTAAAACGTCAGGGCAAATTACGGGCCTTTGGTATGTCTACCAAAACCGTCGAGGGTGGCCTATTGGCCGCCCAGCAATCTGATGTGGTCATGTTGACCTGGAACCTGCAGCATCAAGAGGAAGTGCCGGTTATCGATTATTGCCAGGAGCATGGCGTCGGTGTGTTGATAAAAAAAGCCCTGGCTAGCGGCCATCTTGCTGGGGCTGAACTATCTAGGACTGAACTACCAAGGGCTAAGCTATCTGGAGGAAAACATTCAGATCAAAACCCCACACAACAAAATCGCGCTTTTGATAGCTTGGCCATGATCACTGCTCATCCCGGCGTCAGCTCTGCCATCGTCGGCACGATCAACCCTGAACATCTATTAGCCAATATCAATAGCGTCTGCTAGACAATATTTAGCCAATACCGACAAGGTCTGGGCCACATCGTAAAAAGCGACACCACCCTAAACCACTAATCGCCTTGAATCTTTTCGACTATCGCAGTGGTTGAGCAGTCATCGAGAAAATCCAGGGCTCTCACTTCGCCACCGTAGCCTTCAACAATCTCCCAACCGACCACTTCTTCTTTGCTGTAGTCGCCGCCTTTAACCAGAATATCTGGCTTGATCAATTCCAGTAATCGTTCGGGGGTGTCGTCTGCAAAACACAAAACCCAATCCACGGCTTCCAGACCGGCCAGCACAGCCATACGCCTGTCCTCCGGGTTGATCGGCCGACCGGCACCTTTGAGCTTCTTAACGGATTCATCGGCGTTAACCGCGACAATCAGCCGGTCGCCCAATTTGCGGGCCTGCTCCAGATAGCCCACATGGCCAGCATGGAGGATATCGAAGCATCCGTTGGTAAATACCATCCGCTCGCCCTGAGCGCGGGCATCGGCAATATCGACCAGTAGTTGCTCGTCATTGACCACACCCCGCTCAGAACCTTGCTCCAGGAAAACCGCTCGGCGCAACTCTGGACCACTGATCGTCGCGGTACCGAGTTTGCCGACCACGATACCCGCCGCGAGATTGGCCAGGGTTACGGCATTGGGCAAGGTTTCTCCCGCAGCCAGAGCGCTGGCCAAGACAGCAATCACGGTATCCCCCGCGCCGGTGACATCAAACACTTCCCTGGCCCGAGCCGGTAAATGTAGGGCTGGCTGATCGCTGCGCAACAGGGTCATACCCTGTTCACCTCGGGTGATCAGCAGGGCCTCCAGGTGTAAATCCTTGAGTAGCGCCAGACCTTTGCTGACCAACTCACGTTCGTTGGCACAAACACCCACCACCGCCTCAAACTCGCCCATATTTGGCGTCAACAAAGTAGCACCTGCATAGCGAGAAAAATCATCGCCTTTGGGATCGATGAGTATTTTGATGCCGCTTTTAATGGCTTCAGCAATCAGCGTCTGCGGCTCCCGCAGGACGCCTTTGGCGTAATCTGATAACACCAGTACCGAGGCCTTTGGCAGCAAAGCTAGGGCCTTAGCTAAAATCTGATCGGTATCATCGCTGTTGAAAGATTCCTCAAAATCCAGCCTGAGCAGTTGCTGCTGACGGCTGATAACCCGCAATTTGGTGATGGTGGGTTTATCCGGAGACTCCTGAAAATCGGTATGGATACCTGCCGAATGTAGCCGCTCAGAGAGGGCTTGTGCCGCCTCGTCCCGACCCACGACGCCGACCAGTGATGCCCCAGCGCCCAGCGACGCTATATTTAGCGCCACGTTACAGGCGCCCCCGACACGGTCTTCCAGTTGCTCCACTTTGACTACCGGTACCGGTGCTTCCGGGGATATTCTCGCAGTATCGCCATGCCAGTAACGGTCGAGCATCAGATCGCCCACCACGAGCACATGGGCGCTATCGAAACGTGAATTTATACCCTTCAATCAAATTCTCCTAATCAAAGCTGTGCTAATAAAATTCGCCCGGCATGTTCATCAACCGGCAAGCTCGCCAAATAAGCGTAATACGGCACTAATTTAGCCCTTCGCTTACTGAACTATTCTGGCCCTCGTCTAATAATGAGGTCAGGCTAGCCCAGACTTGATCAACACCGAGAGTCTTCATGCATTGAGCTTCTTCACCTCGGTAATCCCCCACCGCGCAATATCGTTTATAGCAGGGTGCGCAGCCATAATCTTCGACTTCAAGATGTATTGATTTGCTCCCCGTCGCGCCGATTAAACCCGGGTCGGTAGCGCCATAAAGCGTCACAGTGGGCACATCAAGAGCAGCGCTGACATGGGCCATACCCGTATCGACACACACGGCTCCGGCGCTGACACGTAAGACTACAGCGAGATCGGTCAGTGACAGTCTCGATAATACCTGGGTGTGGGCCTGACCTTTAGCCAGCACCTCAGCCTGAATTCGCTCAACCTCAGAACCCCAGGGCAACAATACCCGGTAGCCCTGCTCACCAGCTTTCTGGATAAGTTGTTGCCAGTGGCCGTCATGCCAACGCTTATTGGGCCAGCTGGCATTCTGCACAAAGACCAGATAAGGCTGCTCCGGTAAAGGGATGCTCGGCTCTGGCCAGGCGACGCCTGCAAGCCCAAAATCGGGCGGGCTAGCGGGCAAAGGGTAATCCAGCACGCTGGCAAATAACTGCCGCCAGCGATCTATCGCCAGCTGATCTTTGGCGATGGCATAGCGCCGCCCATAGACCAGGTGCGCACCCCACTCCCGGGCCGAAGCACCGTCGGGGCCATGTTTTTTACCTTTACTCAAGGCGGTGACCACCGCGCTTTTCAGGTTGGTTTGAGCATCGATCACAACATCATAACGTTGCGACCTGAGCTCACTAACAAAGGCTCTAAACTCTTTATTGCGCCAAGACAATAGTCCGCCGCCTCGCCAACGACGATGAGCCGTGTGCAAAGTATGAGTCACCGCCGGATGCCAGCTGGGAATTTCGGCAAAGGATTCGTCCACCACCCAGTCAAACTCAATATCAGGCATAACCCGCCTGGCGTCTGTGAGTGCAGGCAGGGCCTGAACCAGATCACCCATTGAGGTGAGTTTGACAATCAAGACACGCATTCAGAATGACTCGGACTGATTAAGCGAGAAGCAATGCGCGATAACAATCGCGCAGGAAGACTCTGACCAGAAAAAGCTGACGCGCAAAGAGATCAAGTCGTCGTGCGTCCAGGTCGATTAAGCAGTTTTTTTATCCACGCACTGAGTCGATGAAAAAACTGATGCTTATTCTTCGCACCGTCGCCGATCAGATAGTTCATCTGGATAGATTGCCGTTTACCTTCAACCGGTGTGTGACCATGCCAGCAATTGTCGGTAACACGAAAGATCATCATGGTACCGGCCAGCGGTGCGATCTCCTCAACGTAGTCATTGATATTGGAGCCATTACGCAAAACCCGCAGACAGCCACCCGGCTGATCCCAGGTTTCATTAAGATAAACCAATACCGTAATCACTTTGGTTTTTGAGTCGGTGTGAATGCGGCCATCTTTCTCTCGCATGACACCGCGCAGGGTTGTCATGGTGGGGAAATCATCCAGGGACAGCCCAAATTTGCTGGCCACTGCCTGGCGAAATTCGTCACCTTCGAGCGCTTCCATTAGCGCCTGATAAGCTGGGCCGCCCGACACCGCTTCAATGGGGATGCTGCCAGGGCTATCGATTTCTGGAAAGTCTTTGAGCACCGCACTCAGCTGAGTCGACTCAATAAAATCAGTGACAAGCGTGTACGGGTAGGGATCTGTCCGCAAGGTAGCATTACGTAAAGTCTCTAGCTGTAACATAGGCGACACCTGTTATAAGTCGGGTATTGAGGGGGCAGCAACGTCACTATACCTAATTCAATCATGGCTAAACTCGCTCACGCCTAAGCTCAGTCATCCCTAAACCTGGTAATAGTTTTTGTACCAGTCGACAAAGCGCTTGATCCCATCCCGCACATCGGTGGTGGGTTTATAGCCGACATCCTCTACCAATGCTTCCACGTTAGCGAAGGTATCGGGCACATCACCGGGTTGCAAAGGCAGCAGGTTTTTCTCCGCCTTGATACCCAGGGCTTGTTCGATAGCGGCAATATAGTCGACCAGATCGACCGGGTTATTGTTGCCGATATTATAAACCCGCCAGGGCGCTGCGCTGGTTCCGGGGTCAGGGCTTTTACCGTCCCAGTTCAAATTGGGCTCGGCGGTCGCATCCAGAGTGCGGATCACACCTTCGACGATGTCATCGATATAGGTGAAGTCCCGTTTATGCTTACCATAGTTAAAAACATTAATAGGCTCGCCAGCCAGGATCGCGCGAGTAAACAAAAACAGCGCCATATCCGGCCTGCCCCAGGGGCCATAAACCGTAAAAAAGCGCAACCCTGTGGTCGGTAAAGCGTAAAGATGACTGTAGGTATGGGCCATCAACTCATTGGCTTTTTTACTGGCCGCATACAGCGACAGGGGATGATCAACATTGTCATGGACTGAAAACGGCAGGGTTTCGTTAGCACCGTAAACCGAGCTGGAGGATGCATAAGTGAGCTGCGCGACATCGTTATGACGACAGCCTTCAAGAATATTCATAAAGCCGACGATATTACTATCGATATAGGCATGGGGGTTTTCGATGGAATAACGGACACCGGCCTGAGCGGCCAGGTGGACCACCCGATCAAATTTTTCATCGCCAAACAATTGTTCGATACCCCCGCGATCGGCGATATCCATTTTCACAAATGAAAACTCGCCGGCTTCGGGTTCGCTGCCAGCACTCTCGACACGGTGTAGGCGAGCCTCCTTAAGAGACACATCATAATAATCGTTAAGATTATCTAGCCCGACGACTTCGTCGCCCCGAGCCAGGAGTCGCAGGGCCACGTGAGAGCCGATAAAACCTGCCGCGCCCGTTACCAATACTTTCATTCACTATTCCTGCCAGGCATTTTAATTAGGACGAAATTTAGTCGGTGAATATTCATAAGCTTCCACCGACATCAAAGCCTTCCATCAACATCCTCAAGGGGAAATACACTTTTTAGATCGTAGACCACATGCTCGGGCTTACAATAATGCCGCAGAGAAGCCGCGCCCTCTTCAATAAAACACTGGTGAGCAACGGCCACTAGCACCCCGTCATAGGTGCCATTAGCGGGTTTCTCGATCAATTCTATGGCGTATTCCCGACGGGCGTCTTCGGTACTGACCCAGGGATCATAGACATCCACCTGAACGCCATAACCCTGCAACTCCGCCACCACATCGACGACTTTGGTATTTCTGATGTCGGGGCAATCCTGCTTAAAAGTCAGGCCCATCAACAGAATCCGCGCACCCTGCGTGGCAATGTTTTTGCGAATCATCAGACGAACCAGCTCGTTGGCCACGTAAGCACCCATCTGATCATTTATGCGCCGACCCGCCAGAATCATATCTGGATGATAACCCACCGCCTGAGCCTTATGGGTCAGGTAGTATGGATCGACACCGATACAGTGCCCGCCTACCAGGCCGGGGCGAAAGTCCAGAAAATTCCACTTGGTGGTAGCGGCATCAAGCACCGCTGAGGTGTCAATATCCATGCGGTTAAAAATCATTGCCAACTCATTGACCATGGCAATATTGACATCCCGCTGGGTATTCTCGATAACCTTGGCAGCCTCAGCAACTTTAATCGAAGGTGCTCTGTGGATACCAGCCTCGACAACCTCACCGTACAACTCGGCCAGCTTATCCGTCACTGCCGCTGTCGAACCGGCCACCACTTTGATAATCGTTTCAAGCCGATGCACCTTGTCACCGGGGTTAATACGTTCGGGGCTGTATCCTACAAAAAAATCTTTATTGAACGTCAACCCCGATTGCTGCTCCAGCAAGGGCACACAAATCTCTTCGGTGGCACCGGGATAGACCGTCGATTCAAAAATAACAATGTCGCCCGCTTTCAGCACCGAGGCAACCGTCACGCAAGCACCACGAACGGCAGTGAAATCCGGTTGTTTGTGCTCATCGACCGGGGTTGGAACGGTGACTATAAAAGTCGAGCATTGCTTCAGGGCATCTGTATCACTAACAAATACCAGTTGGTCGGCATCAGCCAGCCCCTGTTGGTCAACCTCCCGCGTAATATCGATACCGGCTTTGAGCGCTTCGATCCGCTGTGCATTTATATCGAAGCCAACAACCTTTCGACATCGACCAAAAGCGACGGCCAGGGGCAAACCGACATATCCAAGCCCGATAATCCCAAGCCCTTCACCAGATTGATCGTACGTCATCCACTTTCCTTTCCACTGTATCGGTCAACACTGACCATTAGTCTTGCACCCATTGTCCGCAAGCTTTATCTGCTGCCATTATATGGCAACAGCCTTCATTGGATGAAACCTATTGGTTATACTTAGGCCACAACCACTGGGGAAGAAGCAGCCACGTCGGCTAAAATTGATGGAACAGACAACTACAAGTCAGCATAAACCACTCGACTCTCCCCTAGTTTTGCTTATGCCCACCAAACACATGGGCAACCTACTGGTATCTCTGCAAAGTATTGCGACATTGGCACAAGCTAACCAGAGTAAAAGTCTGGTGGTGGTTGACGAAAGTTATAGGGAAATTTTGGAGTCGATACCGACCATAAACGATATCCTGTACTATCCGCGGGCTAGTCTAGCCAAAGCCAATAAACTCGGACAACTAAGACTATTTAAAACTTTTTATGACTCGCTGCGAGCTTATCGAGCCAGCTTGTTGCTCAACTTTGACTCTCAACCCATATCCACAAGCATCGCATTAATGTCGAGAATCAAACCCCGCTGGGGCTTATCGGATAGCCCACGCAAGCGACTGTATACCAAAATAGTGGATGACAACTCAGTAAACCCTCACCGGTTTCATCACTATGATCAATATGTCCGTAATCTACTAGCGTGTCCCAGCCCTCCGCAATACCCGAAACTTCGGGTTCTCGAAAAACACAGTGATTCTCTGCGACAAATTCTGCAAAGCCACAACATAGATGCCGACCAGCCCTATGTGTGCATCCATGCCGGTGCCACTAAAGACTATAAACTTTGGCCTGCGGCAAACTACGCCCGAACAGCCGACTGGCTGGTGTCTCAAGGCTACCAGGTTATTTTTATCGGGGCTGGTTCCTCTGACCGATCAATTATCAAAGACATTAACCAGCAAAGTACCGAAGCCTATACAAACTTGTGTGACACACTGTCCCTGGGACAGCTAATTGCCCTGTTTTCACGGAGCGCTTTTTTCCTTGGCAACGACAGTGGCCCCATGCACCTGGCAACTGCCTGCGGTGCGCCAGTTACCGCACTATTCGGCCCCACCGACGAGCAACGCTGGGGGCCATTGGGAAGTAACGCCACTGTGGTTCGAGATACCCAGGCTTGCGCCGAAGTTTGCTCTAAAAAGTTCTGCTCCGAGAGCTTTCGCTGTATAAAATTACTTGATGAGAACAGCGTCCGGCTTGCTCTGGCCGAGCACATAACAGGCCCAGCCTCAAACCAAAACCACCGACGTAAAACATCAATGAAAGCCCGTGCCCTGAGATACGACGCGCACTCGATCAGTGTTAGCAAGCCATCGGCAGCGCACGATCGATGAATCACGCCAAATTATCCCTCGTAAGGTTGACGGAAAGACCCTGGCTTTATCTTAGCTGCGCACTTATCAGTATTCTGCTCTTTGCAACTTCGCTCTATACCGATGACATTATCAACGATGACGGCATGGATTATATTTACGCCGCCTATGAATACAGCAATGGCGACAGGACCGCCGCACTCTCCTTTCGACCGGAGCAGCTGTTTTACAGCCAGTTTGCGGTACTCTCAAAATATACCGGACTGAGCCTCTTACAGTCTGCTTATACCTTAAGTTTATTAGCGCAGATCGCCTTGATGTGTGGTTTTCTCGCCGTCATTCGCAGCCTTGGTGGCTCGGCAACGATCCAACTGCTGGCGGTTATGGTGATTGCCAGCATGATCCATTTCAATGAATTGCGACCGCATATTATTAAAGGCTTCGGGTTTTGGGCCTGCCAGATTTGGGCCATCTGGGCGATCATCAATTTCGCCCTCAACAGCCGCTGGCGGTATCTACTTGGCTGGGCCGCGCTGAGTATTATTTCAATGCTCTTCAGGATCGAAGGCATAGTCTATTTAGTTGGCATGGCCCTTATCATCCCACTGGCCATCAAAGCTGCTCCAAGAAAGCGCTTTTTGTTGTGCGGCGTCACGATCCTTGCAGGCAGTCTGGCCATCACTTCGATCAACCATCTATATGTCAAGCAGGGGGATTTCAACCAAGAAAGTGGTCAGCAAGTCAGCCCCTCCATAAAGCTCAAAGCCGAACTCCTCCGGGCCACCAGTATTACTCACACTATCGACAAACAAAAAGAACTGCTCCGCGACACTATGCCCAATAAATGGGCCCGTGACTCCGCATCCCACTTCCTTATCGGAGGCTTAATATTTGAAGTCCTAAAAGTGCTGCTCTATACCACCAATGGACTATTACTGATCCTCGTGCTGGTATACGGAAAAGCGACTATCTTTCCAAAAACCATTAACCACAAGTTAATCGCTGGCTATTTTATTATCGGTCTGGCGATTAGCTTTTATACAGTTGCTTCCCGGTTTTTTATTACCGATCGCTATCTATTTTTACCCGCCTTGTTGCTGTGTATTCCGATACCATTTCTGCTTAAGCAAATACTCAGCAGCCAGGACCGTCAAGGCTGGGGCAGGCGCTACATCCTGCACGGAGCCATTTTTATCATTCCCATACTCACCATCCTTACCCCCACCCTCAAGGATAGTGACCAAAAAGCATACATCCCAGAGGCAGCGCAGTGGCTTAAAGCAAACCTGCGTCCAGCGGATAGCGCCTACTACAATGACCAAAAACTGGCATTTTATAGCGAGGACTACGCTAATCAGAGTTTCCAGATCCCAGAAGTCTCTTTAAAAAAGCTCCGTAATCAAAGTTATCGTTACGCCGTTATTCACACTGAAAAATCTACGCCTTTAAAAATATCCAAATTGCTGACTAATGATAAAAATACCCAGCTGGTAAACAGTCTCGGTGGTCAACGACGTGGAAAAATTGACGTTTATAAAATATCGGCAGTCACTGAGTAACCGGGATAAGGTAACTTAACTGAATGTCGGACACTCTGCATTGGGAGGCTAAACACGTTATCCAGATCAGCTCCAAAGACAGCCCCCCACGCCAGAGAAAATCCGGTCAGTGGCGCTATTTGATCGGCGATATACCTGGGCTGGACGATATATTTAGGTTGAGCGAATCCGACAATATCGATACTGACGACATCCCTTTTTCAAAACACCTTACCGAACGCCGCGATGTACACTCATCTCAGGCGACTCGTGTTTATCAGGCAACCTTGATTTCTGCTGGGCAGAGGCAATCAATTTTCGTCAAACACTTTCACGCCCGTTCAACCGCAGATAAATGCAAACAGCTGGCGCGAAAAAGCCGTGCGATGAAAGCTGTTATGGCGGACGCCCTGCTCAATGAGCACGGTTTTATCGCTCCCAAATTGCTGATCATAGCTTGGCAACAAAATTACGGCATTAAAAAGAACTACTTTACGGTGACCACAGCATTAGAAGGTTATAAGGACATTTACCAACAGGTTGAGGCTTTTAGCGGCCCTGGCAGAAAGTCCAAAAAAGAATTTTTAGTCGCCCTGGCTAGCGCAACCGCTGCTCTGCATAAGACAAATATCAGCCATGGCGATATGCGCCCTGGCAATATTTTGTGCAAACACGATAAGACCTGGCAATTTGCTTACATCGATAATGAGAGAACCAAAAAACACTGGCGGCTTCCGACCCGGACTCGGATCAAAAATCTGGTGCAGCTGAATCTTTTGATCAGCCAAGAAATTAGTCGTAGCGATCGTCTACGTTTTTT
>JAHRWI010000086.1 GCA_019090225.1 Porticoccaceae bacterium | reverse complement strand
TTTACGGTCTGATTCTGAGTGCGGTATTTCTACCAAGAAATCAAGCGAAACCGAGTTGGCCTCACGAATAATTAAATGATCTTTGCGTTCATTAACATGGAATGTGTATTTATCATTACCGGGCCTATCAAGGTACTTCAAGGAATTAAGTAATGGCTCCATTTCACCAAAATATATTTTTAGGGATTTTTGGTTTTTGATTGCGATAGCGAGATATGCCTGTGATTTATGTTGCTCGATATCTTCTATGACGTCATCAGGAATTCCATGCCAGTCATCAATACCACCCAATACAATATATCTATTATCCGATTTATCACTCAAATAAATATGCCTACGACCAACACGTGACAATTTCTCACCAACATGGCGCTCTATTTCTTCGACAACATGCCGTCGATCAGTATTGTCAAATTTTAGTTTGGGAGTCATATCGTTTCTCTCTTTGAGATCTAACGCCTAAATGTGGGGCGAAATGCGCAGCATTTTGTCCCGCACCATTTACTTGTTAGGTGAATTGGGATGAATGAAAAAAAACGGGATGACCCTGCTGACTGGTTTATGCTAATTGTGGCTATTTTCATTGCGTGGCTGCCTGTAATTGTTGGAGAGCTAAATAAACACCAGCAAGCGAAACAGCAAAACCCCACAGCCATTTCCAATGAGCAAGGTAAAAAGTGACTAACACTCTAGCAAGCGAGGCCGTCCAATGGCGCTCGTAATCACCACCGATTATAACCACGCTGGAATTTGGCGGGTTTTCATAAGCCACCCATTTTCCTTCGTACCATTTTCGGATTTTAGTCAGCACGCTTATTCACCTAACTATTAATGAACGCCCCTGTCGGTATATGTTCCGAACCTGAGACCTGTCGGCATATGTACCGAAATTAGGGTGATATATAGATTGGTCGGCATACCATTCCCTGGCACCGATAAAGTTGGCGCTCTAATATATTGATTTTTAAAGAGAAATACAATTGCTTTGATCTCCAGGCTAAATATGAAGCCATGGCACAAATATGTAGGGGTTTTGCACATACTCGAGACGAGTCCGTATATGTTGCCAAAACATTCAATCCAGGGATTTGTATCTCTTTGTTTTTATTGATGATAACCACCCTGCTTACATAACAGCCGGGATAACGAGCCAAACGTTATATTTGACATTTTAAAATATACTGGTTATACATACAGCTTTATTCGCAATGGAACTGCTATGAATAATAGTCCGTTTATGAAGTCTGTAAGGGATGCTATCCGCCTAAAGCAAATGGCACTGTCTACTGAAAAGAGTTATTGTTATTGGATAAAGCATTTTATTAAATATCACAATTATGGCTCACCGGGCGAGATTAAGGGTGATGATGTCACTTCATTTCTGACTTACCTCGCTGTGTCTCGTCAAGTTTCACCCAATACACAAAATCAGGCATTCAATGCCCTGCTTTTTCTCTTTCGCCATGTGTTAAACATACCGCTCGAAAACATTGATGCTGTCCGCGCGAAAGAGACGCGCAGAATACCCGTGGTTTTAAACAGTGATGAAGTTAACAGCATTATTGAGCTGCTAAAGCCACCTTTTAAAACCATGATTCAGTTGGCATGGGGTTCTGGTATGCGCAAGACAGAAATTCTTCGCCTTCGCATTAAGGATATCGATTTTGATCGGCAGAGCATTATTGTACGAGAAGGCAAAGGACGAAAGGATCGGATTACCATACTTCCTCAGTGCGCTGTTAATGACATCCATTCAGCCATCTTAAGAGCGGAACACCTCCATCATCTCGATCTCGATGAAGGTTTTGGTTCAGTTGAAATGCCTTTTGCTCTGGCGAAAAAATACCCTAATCAAGCTCGAAGCCTACACCGGAAATTTATTTTTACCGCTAATCGACGCGGCATTGACCCTCGGAGTGGGGAGGAACGTCGGCATCATTTGCATCCCTCCGCGTTGGAAAAGCATTTGAGAAAAGCGGTAATTGAGGCTGGTATAAGAAAAAAGGTAAGCACCCACACCTTTCGCCATACCTTTGCTACGCAGCTACTTGAAAGCGGTTACGATATTCGCACCGTCCAAGAGTTACTGGGTCATTCTGATGTAAAAACCACGCAGATTTACACCCATGTTCTAAATCGCGGCGGCAATGCAGTGATCAGCCCGGCTGATCGATCATCGGGGATATAGCTAACACCATTAGGCAGATTCCGTTCACCTGGCCCCCCCTTCTGATGGGAATTTCAAAAAGCGGGTGACAAAGTATTTTATACTGTATATATTCACAGTATATTTATATCACTTCGGTATCATGAATAAAAAACTATCCGCCTTACTGTCCAGACCTGATATCTGGCAGGGTTCGGCTCTTCCGCAACAAAGCCACAGCATAAGCACTGGCTACCCCACTCTTGATAAAAGTCTGCATCAGGGTGGTTGGCCGGTGGGTGCCATCACCGAATTACTGTCTGATAACAACGGCATCGGCGAGTTACAGGTCGTTTTACCCGTGCTCACGCAATACGCTCGCCAGACACGCAAACTGGTGTTTGTTTCACCACCCTACATACCCTACGCCCCAGCTCTGTTCAACAACGATATTGCTCTGGAACAAATTATCGTTATCAAAACCCTTTCGACTACCGAGCAACTCTGGGCGCTTGAACAATTGTTGCGCGCTGATATTGCTGGGGCCGTGCTCTGTTGGCTAACGGATAAAGCCGTCGATCATCGCCAGCTACGCAAGTTGCAATTAACCGCACAGGCCAGCCGTGGTATTGCTGTGCTGTTCAGACCGACGCAAACCGCCGCTGAGGCTTCTCCGGCTGCGCTGAGAATTGCATTATCTCCAACAGTGCCGTCAACCGTGCCCCCCATATTGCCGCCATCATTATCGCCAATATGGTCGCCAACATCTGTAGCCTCATCAGTAACACAGGCCTGTCGTTTGCACATCCTCAAGCAGCGCGGTGGCTGGGCCGGGCAGGTGCTTGATATCCCCCGCCCCAGGCATTTGCTTGAGACGACTATTGCGGCTTCCAGTCTGCCCGTGCACCGACCGGCACGCCAATCGACACAGCAGTCAGCAGGGAAATATGCTGATATACAAGAGGATTTCTCAGCATATTTCTCCGATCAGCCCTTTGATACTGCTCCGGATACATTACTGCCGGAAGCTGACTATATCCTGCATTGAAGTGACCTCATGCTCTGGCTCTGTCTCCGTTTCCCCTTGCTACCCCTGGAAGTTTTTATTCAGGATGGTCCAACACCTAATCACCCCGCCGCAGTCATGGACCAACATCGGGTGCTGGTCGCTAATTCGTTAGCAACAGTCATGGGTATTAAACCGGGTATCTCACTGGCCACGGCGCAGGCTCTGTGTCCGGAAGCTGACATATTTGACCGCGATATTGAGCGAGAAACCCATTCGCTACAAACACTGGCTTACAGTTGTTATCGCTTTACTCCCGCCATCACACTCTGCCCGCCTGATCACTTGCTGCTGGAAATAGCCGGCTGCCTAAAGTTGTTCAAAGGTCTGCAAGGCCTCTTAAGCATAATTGATCAAGCTGTAGCAGATCAGGGCTATAAGCACACCATTGGCCTTGCCACCACACCTAAGGCCGCTGTGCTATTCAGTCGTATTGATAGTCAAACAAGTAGTGACACAAGTTGTGATACAGGCCGTAACACAAATAACGAAACAAGCGCCGACATAGACATAGCTATTGGGCAAGATCTCCATGCCCTGCCCCTCAATGTGCTCGACTGTTCAAACAAGTTAAAAGATCAATTCCGCTCCACCGGGTTTTGTTGCCTGGGTGATTTATTGTGCCTGCCCGGCGGAGCCGTCGGCAAACGTTACGGCAAAGATTTCCTTATCTATTTAAAACAACTCACCGGAGAACGACCAGACCCACAGCAAGCCCTTAAGCTGCCGCCTCAATTTGAACGAACACTGGAATTTAACGATGGCATCACTTCAACAGAGATGCTCGCCTTTCCTATGAAGCGTTTGTTGATCGCACTCTCTGGCTACCTGCACGGTCGGCAATTACATTGCAGCCAGATACGCTGGCTCATGGGTCTATCGTCTATGGGGCCATCGCCTATGGGAGAGCCCGGTGGCAATAACACTGAAATCATTCTGCACTTTGCTCAGCCGCACAATAATCTTGAACACTTTTTATCGCTGAGTCGCTTGAAGCTAGACAAACAGGCACTGTCGGCTCCGGTAGAAAACCTGAGCTTGTGCGCTGTTCATCTACATACCGCCGAGCAGAAAAATACCGACCTGTTTGGCGCACAAGCTGGCGGTGAATATAATGGCAACAGTCATCTGGTCAACAATAATGATCTGACCATGGTGCTGGACAAACTACGCACCCGGCTTGGTGAAGATAGTGTTTGCCGGCTGAGTCTGGCCGATAGTCATATCCCCGAACAAGCCTGGCAAATTCAGGCATTCACCTCTAAGCATGGCAAAAATCTGGCAAAACCGAAATCATCAGCCAATACGCTAGATAGTCATGACAAAGCCTCAAACCGTCCTCTGTGGTTATTTCAAAACCCTGCGCCCGTGCAGACAAAGACTCAGAGCCTGTACTGGCAAGGTTCGTTAAATTTATTGCAGGGGCCAGAGCGTATCGAAGGCAACTGGTGGCAAAAGGCTATTTGCCGTGATTATTTTATCGCCAGCCATAATAACGGCGCGCTGTACTGGGTATATCGGGATCGTCTTAGCGGTAAGTGGTTTGTTCACGGAGCGTTTGGCTAGCCCTGCTTTTGGCAGCCATTACGATCACATCTAATACTGTGTACGCAGAACTTCACGCCCTCAGCAATTTCACTTTTCTACGGGGTGCATCCCGCCCGGAAGAGTTGGTAGCACAGGCGGCAAAGCTGAATTATCACGCCATCGCCATCACCGATGAATGCTCACTGGTTGGCGTCGTTAAGGCCCATGTCGCTGCAAAGGAATATGGCCTGAAACTTATTATCGGTAGTGAATTTATTTTTCAATACGGTGAAGACAATACTGATAACAGTGGCAACGATAACGATAACGATAATGCTATCAAGCTGGTTTTATTGGCCCGATAAAACCGCCTACGGTGAGTTATCAGCCCTGATTAGTCTGGCGCGACGGCGTAGCGTCAAGGGCGAGTACCGTGTTGCCATTAGCGACCTAAATTTATTTGGCAAAAACTGTTTGGCTATCTGGTTGCCTGAATGGCCACATTGCCCGGATAAGCACATTGCCATGACAACAAATCAGAAGATGCTCTCACAGGGAAAATCTTTAAAGGCTTTATTTCCTGGCCGACTCTGGCTAGGTCTTAATCAGACACTCACCGCCAACGAACAATATCGCTACCTGCAACACTACACCCTGGCTCGACAGCTGGATATGCCCATGGTCGCCTGTGGCAACGTGCATATGCATACGGCAAAACGCAAGCCTTTGCAGGATGCCCTCACGGCCATCCGGCTCAACACCAGTATCGATCAGCTTGGCACCCGCCTGCAGATTAATAGCGAGTGCTACCTGCGACCTATCAACAAACTTGAACGCCTGTATCCCCAGGCTCTACTTGATGAGACATTCACTATTAGCCAGCGCTGCCATTTTTCTCTCGATGAGCTGCGTTATCAGTACCCCCGTGAAGTGGTTCCTCCTGGCGCCAAACCCCATGCTTATCTGCGGCAATTAACCATGACGGGCGCTAAACAACGCTGGCCTGAGGGCATACCCGATCAGGTCATCAACACCGTTGAGCGGGAGCTTTCGCTGATTCGGGAGATGGACTATGAGTACTATTTTTTAACGGTCTACGACATCGTGCAGTTTGCCCGCAGCCGACAGATTCTTTGCCAGGGTCGTGGCTCCGCAGCTAATTCAGTGGTCTGCTATTGCCTGTTTATCACTGAAGTTTCACCGACTCGGGTTTCATTATTGTTCGAGCGCTTTATTTCCAAAGAACGGGATGAGCCGCCAGATATCGATGTGGATTTCGAGCACGAGCGCCGCGAAGAAGTCATTCAATATATCTACAAAAAATACACCCGTGAACGAGCGGCATTAGCAGCCACGGTGATTACCTACCGAACACGCAGCGCCGTGCGCGATATCGGCAAGGCCCTGGGCTTATCACCTTTGTTTATAGAGCAGCTAACCAAATCCCTGGCCTGGTGGGATCGCAAAGGCGACCTGCAACAGCGCTTTAAGGCAAATAACCTGCCTAATCACGAAACCATGGCTACGCATTTTCTGCGCCTAGTAGAGGAAATACTCGGCTTTCCCCGCCACCTGTCTCAGCATGTCGGCGGCTTTGTGATTACCGAAGGGCCCATTACCCAACTGGTGCCGGTGGAAAATGCCAGTATGCCCGAACGCACGGTCATTCAATGGGACAAGGAGGACATCGAAGCACTGGGCTTAATGAAAGTCGATGTGCTTGCGCTCGGCATGTTGAGCGCTATCCGTAAATGTTTTGATCTGATGCGCAGCTACGGCGCTACAGTTACCGCCATGCAGGCTATCCCTGAAGGCGACACCGCCACCTACGATATGCTTTGCAGGGGCGATAGCGTCGGCACCTTTCAGGTGGAATCCCGCGCGCAGATCTCCATGTTGCCGCGCCTGCGTCCGCGCTGCTATTACGACCTGGTGATTCAGGTGGCCATTGTCCGGCCTGGCCCCATTCAGGGCGATATGGTGCATCCTTATTTAAAACGTCGCGCCAATCCCCAGGCGGTCACTTATCCCAGCGAAGCCATTAAAGAGGTATTAAAAAGTACCCTGGGTATTCCCATCTTTCAGGAGCAGGCCATCAAGTTAGCCATGGTTGCCGCTGGCTTTAGCGGTGGTGAAGCTGACCAACTACGTCGCGCCATGGCCAGCTGGGGCAAGAATGGCAATCTAATGAGGTTCGAAACGAAGCTAGTTAATGGCATGCTGGCGCGTGGTTATAGCGAGGACTTCGCCCATCGTCTGTTTGAACAAATCAAAGGCTTTGGTGGTTATGGTTTTCCGGAATCTCACTCTGCTAGTTTTGCCTTACTGGCCTATGTTTCCTCCTGGATGAAATGTCATCATCCGGCGGCTTTTTATTGTGCGTTATTAAACAGCCAGCCCATGGGCTTTTATTCGCCATCTCAATTAATACAGGATGCCCGACGCCATGGCATCACGATTCACCCAGTGAATGTCGTGTATAGCCACTGGGATCATACCCTTGAACTAGCCACTGAAACTGTTACAGCAGCCGAACAACCCGCTTTGCGGCTCGGGTTACGCCTGGTTAAAGGTTTAACACCGACCGGCGCAGAGCGAATAGATAAGGCACGAAAGCAGCGCCATTTTACGAATCTGAATGATCTGGTGCGCCGCTCTCGGCTCAACAAAAAAGACCGTGAAGCCCTCGCCAACGCCAATGCATTGCAGGCATTCAGCCCCCACCGACACCAGGCTCACTGGCAAATATTAGGCATCGAACCGGAACGGCCCTTACTGGATAAAAGACAACAAGAAGAGGACGAAACCCTGACGACTAAAGCCCTTAGCAAGCCTGAGGCCCTTAGTAAAACTGAAGCTACCGAGCTCATCCAGCTGCCCGCGCCCAGCGCTACCGATGACATGCTGGCCGATTACCGAAGCACTGGGCTGACCCTGGGCAGTCACCCCATGGCCCTGCTTCGAGATTATCCGGCCTTTAATACCTGCAAGCGCTATGTCGATTTAAAAGGCTTAAACACCAACCGCTTCGTCCGTGTCGCCGGCCTGGTCACCGGTCGCCAACGCCCCGGCACCGCTTCTGGCGTGGTCTTTCTCACACTGGAAGATGAAACCGGTAATATCAACGTCATTGTCTGGAAAGATCTACAACAGCGTTTTCGCCAGGCCCTGTTGAGCAGCAAATTACTACTGGTAAAAGGCGTGATGGAATGTAAAAACGAAGTCATTCATGTGATTGCTGGAGAGTTGATTGACCATAGCCATGTATTGGATGAGTTGGCTATCAAGTCGCGGGATTTTCATTAAACTTTATGATCCCTCAGCAAGAGTGACGGTGTTTGTACGAATAATAGAATGTGTGCACCTGCGTATCATCTAGATCATCGCTTTCAACACAACGAAGCTAACACTAGAGACAATATAAGACCCGGCGTACAATCAGCATCACTATAATGTAGCGGAACCTAAGCAATGGACAGTGCCTTCAGTACAATCCTCTCCACACCTCAATCCACCTTGCTGACCATCGCAGGCATACTTTTTCTTTTACTGGCAGTCGCTGGCAGCGTGGTCGGAAAAATCAATGTACCACCAGAACGTCAGAAATGGGCGGGTATTATTGGTGGCTTCCTGTTACTAGGAGGCATACTCATTCCTGCGGCTAAGCCAGAAACGCTACAGGGAACGTTGATAAGCGGTAACGTTCCTACTGTCGAACTAAAAAGTGATATAGAACACCTACAGCGGCTCATTAAGGAGTCCGTGCATAAAGAGATGGTCATCAACAAAGGTGCTGAGAGCGGCGAAACTGACAGCGACGTTGAAGCCGAGCTAGAAAAACAACGCGCTATGACCGAGAAGCTCAAAGCCTCTCAAAGAGAGACAGAACGCATTTTGAAAGAGCGGATTGCGGTAAGCGAACTAAAACACGGGATTATGCAGTACTACAACAAGAAAAGTCAGTGGGCCAAAACCTTTGTAATGGAACGTATAGACAGATTAGTCATTAAAGGCTCTGATGCGCATGTCCGCTACAGATACTCACCCATCCAGGGGAATAGTCAGAAACGGTCGGATATCGGTTATGACGAGCGCATTTTCAAGCTGAATAAGGAGGGAGGGAAATATAAAGTTGTCAGTATGGGTGGACATATGTCTGCACGCTTTTAGACACTATGGGCATGTTGCGCAATATCATTTTAATCTGGCTGTCGTGGATGCCGATGGCAATGAGTAATGACACGGCCCCTAATTATCAACATCTGTATCTGAATGCCCTTGCACCCGACATAGCAAGTTGCGTACAACGCAAAGATACAAACCACCCTGTCTTTCACGGTTGTATTGACTGGCATTCCGCCACCCACGGACACTGGGCTCTGCTGCGTTTATCCCGAACGACCAACAATCACCGCTGGCTGCGTCTTGTTAAAGACTCTATGAACGCAGAGGCTATGGCCCTGGAGCGCGCGCTGCTCAATGAGCGTCCTGGTTTTGAAATGCCATATGGGCGAGCATGGTTTCTATTACTTATGGAAGAATACGAGAAAGCGACGGGCTCGAAGACTTATCGAGCAATGGCCGATGAAGTCGCCGAATCGTTATTTGAATATTTGGGCAATAAAGTTTTCAATCCACACATTGGTGAATACGATAATCAGAGCTGGGCATATCTCCGATTGTTTCGTTATTACCAGCATGTGGGCGAAACAAAGCGCATTATTATGTTGCGTAAAAGAATAGCTGACAGTGCGATCGACGCCCCGGATTTTGGCAATGATAGTGAACCGGGATTTTTTTCTGTTTATGGGAATTACCTGCATCTGCTCCAGCAGATGGATATGCATGACCGCCTGCACACCTTGTTAGCTGCCCGCCCCATCAGCGATGAACAATTGAAACCAATAAAACATCTGCAGAGCAATCACCACCTGAGTATCAATTATTCGCGGGCCTGGGCACTTTCGTCACTGTATGAGACAACCGGAAAACAGCGGTACCTTGACGCATACGAGGTACACATACGGCACAATTTCAATCTACCCAAAAACATTAAAGATGATTACCTGCGCTACGGGCATTGGGTGCCACAATTTGGTATTTACGCCATTACCGAGCGATATGCTAATAGTATTCCTAACATTCCAGAAGAAAATTAGACATCAAATATCAACTACAGTGAATCTGCTAATCCTGATTCTAATGCTTAACGATTAGTAGTTAAGTTACCCGCTTACTAGTGAAACCTGTTATTTACCACTTCTTTAAGCCGTGACTTTGCATTATCACGAAGTAATGAACCATGCGCTGCAATTAAATGGTCAAACTCAAGTTCTAATAACCGTTCAAAATCACCGCACATAGAACCACCCTTTGGGGTGACCTTTTTTAACCAGGGCGGGCCAATAATTAAATCTTTTTTAAAACCGAGCAAGGGCAACATTAGGCGAGCTAATAACGAAGTGCGGGTCCATTCGGTATAGTATTGAATGGCATCGGTAGTAATCAATAGACGCTTATCCTTCAACAACAACGCTGCTTCGGGAACGGTAGTGGAAGAAAAAACAAAAAACCCTGCGTCTTCAATCGGCGGTGCCACAGCTTCAGAAATAACATGATCGGGGCTCGGAGAGGTATACGTTAACTGCCCTGTCTGACACCAAAATTCAGCGTTGAAGGTATCGACATAGTAAGCGTCGTCCAGTCCATGAAAATCGCCCAGGCGGACAACATGTTTAATCGAGCCAAGTTCGAGAAGTTTACTCTCTTCAACATCGTTTAATCGTACCGGATTAACCAATATCAGCTCGGAGCCATTCCTGACAACCAGCATATTTCTGTTTATGCGCAAGCCAGGGGCCATTTTAATGCTGCCATGAACCCAAAACACATCAGGGAATAATTCGGCAATGGCATCATGGGGATAAGCCGGAGGGTATTTATTTTTTTCCATTTCCAGCCCTCCTTACGAGGCAAGATAAGTAGAGATTTGCACCCGCCCCAAGTGAATAAACTTAGCTAAAGTAGATTCGATAAATCGTCACGCTGCAATCCATTCCTGAACAATAGCCGCTTCATGACGTACTTGTTCTGGACCGCCTAGCAACTGCCGATTCAAACCAATCCGTTTAAACCAGTAATGCAAGCCCATTAGGTCGGTAAAACCCATCCCCCCATGTACCTCAACAGCGGTTTTTGCTACAACGCTGCCTACTTCAGCCATATGGGCTTTGGCATGGCAGGCCATCAAGCGAGAATCCTCCGGGACAAAGTCATGAGCGTGGGCGGCGTACCAGATCAAAGAGCGGGCAGGTTCCAATTCAGCCACCATGTCGGCACACATGTGTTTAACCGCCTGAAAGGTACCAATGGGACGGTTAAATTGCTCCCGCTCCTGGGCGTAGGCAATGGCTTTTTCAACCATCACATCGGCTGCACCCAGGGTCTCAGCAGCTAAGGCAATGCGTCCAGCGTCGAGTATTTTGATAATGGCCGCAGCCCCGCCACCGACACTGCCGACAATCTCTACTTCGACATTATCAAATACCAGTTCGGCAATACAACGGGTTTTATCCACCGTGGGCAGCGTTTTAACGCCCAAGCCAGCCGCTTCACTGCTAACCAGGACCAAAGTATCATCGCCTATTGCTACCATAAATAAATCAGCGACACCTGCGTCGATGACAAATAAGGCTTTGCCACTCAAGGCATTTCCTTCGAGCTTGAGTCCCGCATCTTCCCGGCGGTTAACCACTTCTGTCATGGCAATACCGACCTTGCATTCGCCACTGGCGAACTGCGGTAAATAACGATCTTTTTGCTCCTCACTTCCAGCCCCTAACAAGGCAATTGGCGCCATCACCATGGTGCCTAATAAAGGTGCTGGTGCGGTGCAACGGCCAGCAGCTTCGAGAATAATAAAGGCGTCAAAGAAGTTCATATTGGAGCCGCCGTATTGTTCAGGAATAATCGCTCCGACAATGCCTAGCTCAATAAAAGACTGCCACAAGTCGGCGTCAAAACCGGTACCCGTTTCGGCAATTTCGCGTACTTTATCAAGAGGTGACTCCTCCTCGAATAAGCGGCGTACTGAATCCTGTAAAATGCCTTGTTCTTCCGACAGACCAAACTCCATGAATATGCTCCTTTAATCTTTTTAACGTTGTTATTGAGTATCGCTATTTTCGGCTGGCGGGTAAACCTGGTTCGTAAAACACACAAAGATAAGCGCCACATTGACCGAGTCTTAAACGGAACACCATTAAAAAAGCCGCTTCAATTTATGAAAACGGCCTTTATAAAACCACACCGCCATACTGGGCAGTCTATATATTAGGCTAACTATGCGACGGCACTTACCTCAGAGTTTTCTGCCAGTGGGCCACGTAACAGTTTACCGGGGTAAGCGCCGGTGTGTTCGCCATCGCGCATCAGTACTTCGCCATTAACGATGGTGATGGATATACCCTCAGCTTTTTGCACCAGTCGTCTGGCTCCAGCAGGAAGGTCGTGTTTCACCTCTGGCATCGTAGGGGCAACCTTATCAGCATCAAAGACAATCACATCAGCGGCCATACCTTCTTTCAGCAAGCCGCGATCAATAAAGCCCCAGGCTTTGGCAGGTTGAGCGGTGAGCATATGAACGGCATCTTCCAGTGAGAAAGCATTTTTTTCACGAACCCAGTGAGACAGTACGTGAGTTTGCAGGGACGAATCCATAATCTGTGACACGTGAGCACCGGAATCAGAAAAAGTCACCACCGAGCGAGGGTGCTTCATCATTGTCAGAACATTATCCTGATCTTCGTTGAAGATTGGCTGACGGAAGAATACTTTCATATCATTTTCCAGGACCACATCTATCATGACTTCGACAGGATCTTTGCCCCTTTCCTCGGCTAGTTCGGCAACGGTTTTATGCAGGCCTGCGATACTATCCATCACCAGCAACCAGTTATAGTCGGGGCGACGAATTTCGGGACCAGCGGCTTTTTTGGGGTCGGGGCTATCGCCTTTCGCCGAGGCAATGAGCGCCGCTTTCATCTCGGGATCACGTAGGGCGGCTTCCTGTTCTGCCAGCGATTTTTTGCGCATTTCTTTCCAGACTGGATAGTTATCGAAAGGCATACGGGTTTCAAAAGACATCAAGACATTGAGCGCGCGGCTGTGCACCTGAATAAACATTTTGCCACCCGCCTGAGCGGTTTCCTCCAGCAAGTCAAAATACTGTGGCCATACGTCGGGGGCACGCCTACTGCCAAACATGCCATAGGTCACCGGACGACCAGAATCAACAGCGAGGTCGCGTAAGCGTTCGTGGTATTCACGTTGATTTTTTGGATCGCGGCCCACTTCTTCATTAGCAATTTCGAAAATACCGGCATCCAGATCTTTCATCACGCCAACCAATTC
>JAHRWI010000085.1 GCA_019090225.1 Porticoccaceae bacterium | reverse complement strand
TACCGGTGCAGAAAACAGCCTCGAAGTGAGTGTCACGGAATCCGGTGCAGCTGGGCTTGGGCAGCTAGCGTTTAATGCTGGAGTAACGAATCTATCGGAGACTATCGCTGGTCAGGACGCGCTGTTGACCATTAATGGCCTGGCAGTCAGCAGCGCGAGTAACACAGTGTCTGGAGCCATTGAGGATGTTGGGATAACGCTGTTGTCGACCACATTGGGTATCCCTATTAATATTTCTATCGATCGAGACAGCGCTTCAGTAAAAAATGCAATTAATGGATTTATCTCCTCTTACAATAGTTTTATAGAAACGGTCAATAAGTTGTCCAGTTTTAACCCGGAGACATTGCAGGCCGGTATTTTGCTGGGGGATTCCACCTTGCGAGGAGTAACGAGTAAGGTTCGAGATGTTTTGAGTGCTGCGATAGGCGGTAGCGCGACTTTACAACGTCTTACTGACATCGGTATAACTACTGGTGACGACGGTACGTTGGCGATGGATACTGCGGTGTTGGATGAAGTGCTCGATAATGATTTTGATGCCGTTGCCGGGCTGTTTACCGCCAGTGCTACCACCACCGATTCACTGATCAGTTTTGTGTCCTCAACGCAGAAAACCCAGCCAGGTACTTATGGCGTTGTGATTAGTCAGCTTGCCACACAGGCTGAATTGCAGGGTGGCGGAGTGTTACCTGATTTCGGTGTCTCGACGCTGACAATTGACAGCGATAACGATGTTTTAACGCTCAAAGTTGATGGCACGACGTCTGGAGAGATTACGCTGACCGCAGGGGTTTATACCTCGGGTATCGATCTGGCCGCTGAAATAGAGACGAAAATTAATGCTGATAGTGCCTTGACTGAGGCTGGGGCTGTGGTGACGGTTACCTATGATGTCACAGGCAATCAATTCGTTATTAACTCTACCAGTTATGGTTCTGAATCGACTGTCGAAATTACTCAGAGTGATACCACCAGTGGGGCTACGTTGGGGCTTAGTGTTGGGGCGGGCGTAAGCGGTGTTGATGTGGCGGGAACCATTGGCGGTAGCAAAGCAACTGGCCTTGGTCAAACCCTTACCGGTGCGGCGGGTAGCGATACAGAAGGTCTTGTGCTCGATATTAGTGGTGGTGGCATTGGCACCCGGGGTTCTGTCGCCTTTAATCGTGGAGTAGCAGAAAAGCTGGAAGATTTACTCAATGTTTATCTCGGTGCTGAAAGCCTCGTGGATTTGCGCACTGACAGTTTGTCCGATCAGATTGAAGATATCGGAGAGCGAAGAGATAGTCTGAATTTGCGTATGGAATCTTTCGAAAGCAGAACCCGAGCTCGTTTCACGGCGTTGGATACCCTGTTGGCTCAGTTGCTTCAAACCAGCGATTTCCTGGCCCAGCAGCTAACTAATTTGCCAGGTGCCATATCAAACAAGAAGTAATTAAACACAGCAGGAATATTAATCCATGAGCAATACAAATACACCAGTACAGCAGTACCGAACTATCCTCAATCAAAGCGCCGTAGCAGATGCTTCTCCGTATCAGCTTACAGCGATGTTGTTTGCCGGTGTTCTAGATAATCTCGCTGCGGCTAAGGGCGGTATTGAGCGCGATAATGTGGCTTTGAAGGGTGAGAAAATAGGCCGCGCTATCGAAATCATCGACAACCTCCGAGCCACTTTAAATATGGAAGTAGGTGGTGCGGTGGCTGAAAATCTTCGCGATCTTTACGATTACATGGAGACTCGTTTGTTGAGGGCAAATATTGATAGCGATGCAGCGATGATTGATGAGGTGGCGGCACTGATGATAGAAATTAAGCTTGGTTGGGATGGTATCCCTGAAGACCAACGGGATGTTTCGATTCCTAATGCTGGGGGGCAAGCTTAATGTCAGGTACGAATATCGATGGTGTGCCACGCCAGGCGCAATTACAGCAGGTACTCGACCTTTCTAAAAATATGGTTGAGCAGGCTGGTCGGGGTGAATGGGAAAAAATCGCCGAGCTAGAGCGCCAGCGGCGCACTGATATGATGCATGCGCTGGAAGCACCTCTCCAGGAAGAAGAAACCCAACAGGTTCGTGATTCGCTTGAACAGCTCATGCAGCTAAATGGCCAGCTTGCAGCGATTGTAAAAGACGCTAGAGATAATAGCGTCAAGCAATACAATATGTTGCAGGATGGTCACAAAGCCACTCAAGCTTACGCAAAAGTCGGTGAGCAAAATTAAGGATTGTTCTAAGTTCGCCCCGCGATAGTAAAGTTTTGCCCGCCTAATCTTAGTTGATGCTTTGTTGATTGTGTGATCACAATAGGATTACTCTTTGCTAAACTGTCCTGACCAGCAAAGAGGGGAACGTGTAATGACAGGGCACACAAGTGATGCCTTTTTCGATGGTCTGGTTCATGAGGCCAGGTTTTCAGTTGTCTGGGATTATCTCGATTCTGAGCCGGAAGAAAAGCAGCTAATTGCTGCTAACGAAGCTAATGAACAGCTATTAAGATTGATGACTTCGCTCGGGGAAAAGTTACCTGAGGGCAATGAAGATGTGGAATATAACGCTGAGTTGGCGCGTCTGGATTTAAAATTAACCGTGTTACTCGATATGGTTGGGCAGATGGTTCTCCACCAGCTCAACTTGCCCGATAAAGAACTAATAAAACTTGGGCATGGGAGTATGGAGTGGCGGGCAGCTGTGCCACCAGACGTTGGACGTTTAATTAATTTCAAGGTTTATATTGATCCTGAACTGCCTAGCCCCCTGTCTTTATACGGAGTGGTTGAGCTGGATAATGTTGAAGCGCAAACTGATAGGCTAACGGCGATTAGGGTGAAATATCTAGGTTTATCTGAGGCTGTAAAGAACGAACTGGAAAAATATATTTTTCGCCAACATAGAAAAAAAATAGCCTTCGAGAAGCATTCTGATATCGGTTCTTAAATTAAAATCCAGGGGTTTTAATAATTTTGTTAGTGCGTATGATACGTCGGCTTTGGTGGCGGCAGTAATTAAGGTAGTATTTATGGCTGCTGAAATATGACGGGGGAGGGGTGATGTCAGTGAAATCAGCGGCTACGCTGATCATCGATGCCGACACGGATTTCACTAGTGAGCTAAAGGTTATTCTAGAGTTTTTAGATGAAACCGTTGTTGTTTGTAACGACCTTGATAATTGGCAGGCCAGCCTTGCCGCTGTGAACGGTGCGAATGGATGCATCAAAGCGATTGTCGTTCGTTTTGACCATATAGCCGATACGCTTCAGCCATTGTTGTGTCAAGTCAACCAATATGACGATAGGCTGCCAGTGATTATTATGCAGGGCGAGCAATCGTTTTCTCAATCCATGCCCATTGAGGAGCAAGTGCTCGGCGTTCTCAATATGCCGGTTGGGAAAAAAGAGCTAATCGGCTTGTTGGCAGAAGCGGATGCAGTTCTTGACCTTCTTGGAAAGCATAAATCTGTCCCTGTCCTCGATTCTCATATGGGGCTGATAGGTATCAGCCACCCGATAGATCAAATACGAGGCTTGATTAGTCAGGTAGCCAACAGCGATGCGACGGTGTTGGTGTTGGGGGATTCCGGGACGGGTAAAGAGGTGGTTGTGAGAGCTTTACACGATCAATCGTCTCGCAAAGACCGACCACTTGTGGCTGTCAACTGTGGTGCTATTCCAGCCGAATTGCTTGAATCTGAATTGTTTGGTCACGAAAAAGGCGCTTTTACCGGGGCGATTACTTCTCGTCAAGGCCGCTTCGAGATGGCTGATGGCGGCACTTTATTCCTCGACGAAATTGGCGATATGTCTCTGGATATGCAGGTTAAGTTACTGCGTGTCTTGCAAGAAAGATGTTTTGAACGTGTCGGTAGTAATAAAACAATTAAAGTCGATGTGCGGATTATTGCTGCCACGCATCGAAACCTCGAACATCTGGTTTCAGAAGGGCGGTTTCGCCTGGACTTATTTTATCGACTCAATGTTTTCCCAATAGAAGTTCCTAATCTAAGTGAGCGCCGGGAAGATGTCCCCTTATTGATTAAGCACTTTACCGAGCGTCTCAAAGCGGACAAACAGTCGACCATAAAATTCGCGCCTGGTGCACTAGCGGCCTTAGCTAACTATTCGTGGCCAGGCAATGTTCGTGAGCTAGCAAATTTAGTGGAAAGACTGAGCTTGCTGTATCCGGGCAAGTCGGTGGGTTGGCAGGATTTACCTGTCAAATATCGCGCTAATGAAGATTGGATAGCTGAATCTGAAGCTGGTTCGCCAGCTTTTGACTTCGGTAACAGTGACCTCGACGAGAGTAAATTAAATATGCCTCGACCGAGTATATTGTCTGAGTCCGGTATAGACCTAAAACAATATCTTCGCGACATAGAGGTTGGCCTGATTAACGAAGCGCTTGAGATGTCTAATGGCATTGTTTCAAAAGCGGCTAAATTACTGAATCTGCAGCGCACCACCCTGGTCGAGAAAATTCGTAAGTACGAGATAAATCCCGTCGAATCCGTGTCAGGATTTTGACAAACACCCGCATGTTTTTTGTAACATTCTGATTTAATTATATATTTTATATGGGCACAGTTTTTGCTTTTTGAACGTAAAGCAGATTACTGATGTCTGGGCATAGTGCCTCGGGCCAGAACAATCCGGAGCGCTGCCCATTGCCTAAATATGACCCCGATAAGCAGCAACTAGAAGAAGCCTTTGAAACCTTTAATCGGGTATCTGCTGAGCTAGATGCTAGTTATCAAGTGTTGCAGGCCCGTATTGGCAGTCTTACTGAGGAATTGGTCGAGGCCCGTTCGCAGCGTTTAAAAGAATTAGCTGAAAAAGAACGTCTTGCTAATCGGCTCGCTTTGTTGATGGATGAATTGCCGGGTGGTGTGGTCGTGGCCGATAGTCGCGGTGTTATTCGAGAGGCCAATCATGCAGCCACACAGTTCCTGGGTTGTGATCTGGTGTCAAAAAATTGGCAAGAGGTACTGTCTGGTATCAAGGTAGGCGAACGCTCCTCGGGGTCGGAGCTGGTACTGAATAATGGCCGACATTTATCTGTGAATAGCCAATACATGTCTGACGCCAATGAAGAAGTCATTTTGTTGACAGATATGACTCGCTTATATGAACTGCAAGAAATAGCCAGCAGGGATGAGCGTCTTGCGGCGCTTGGAGAAATGGCCGCACGCCTCGCGCATCAAATTAGAACGCCATTGAGCTCGGCGCTACTTTTTTCAGGGCATATAGTGCATACCGGTACATCTGCTGAGCAGCGTAATCGAGTTGTCGATAAAGTGATGATTAGCCTGCGCCACATGGAAAGCCTAGTCGATACTATGCTCAGCTTTGTCCGCGGAGCGCCACCAGTTTTAAACGTTATTACGATTTCGAAACTTGCTGAAGAACTGGTGGGAGCGATATCCCCGTTAGTTAGTAGTGCTGGTGTAACCTTTCGCCACGATATTGAGTTTGACCAGCCGTGTTTGGAGGGCAACTTACTAGGCAGCAAGGAAGCCTTGATCAGCGCGATACTTAATCTCGTCGATAATGCTATAGCAATGTCCTCAGGTAAGCTTATTCTGACTTTGGAATTAATCGTTAACGATAACAAATTGCAGATTTCGGTGGCTGACAACGGCCCGGGTATCACCGCTGATATACAGGATCAGGTATTCGATCCCTTTTTTACAACTAGAGAAAAGGGTACAGGCCTGGGCCTTGCAGTGGTGGCCATGACAGCGCGAAGCCACGGTGGTAGTGCATCGGTGGCCAGTACACTCGGACAAGGTAGTGTGTTTACTCTGGAACTCCCATTGCATAAAGGCTCCGCCCCGGAAGTGATAGACATAAGTCAACACCAATATTTCCCTGCTGATACAAAGCAGGCCGCAATTTCGGGTGCCATATAAGAAAGGCACAGCTAAACAAGAAGGGATGAAAAAATGAATAGCCAAAAAGTTCTGGTTGTGGAGGATGATGACCTTCTTCGTGAGGCTTTGAGTGACACTTTGCAGTTATCCGGGTATCGGGTGGCTGTAGCTGAAAGTGGTGTCCAGGCTTTGCAGTTACTGGAAGCAGGGCACATTGATCTGGTTGTCAGCGATGTGCAGATGGCAGCGATGGACGGCCATGCTTTATTAAGGGCTATTAAGAATAAGTGGCCGCGTTTACCCGTCGTTTTGATGACAGCTTATGGGACTATTGAAAAAGCCGTTGAGGCTATACGGGACGGTGCAGCTGATTATCTAGTTAAACCTTTTGAGGTGGAGGTCTTAATTGAGATGGTATCTCGGCTAAGCGGGGAGCAAGTGCATGGAAGCGTTCAGGTTATCGCCGAAGATCGGCACTCTAAAGATATGTTTGCCCTTGCTGGGCGTGTCGCTGATGCTGATGTGACGGTTATGCTCAGCGGTGAATCAGGCACGGGTAAAGAAGTTGTCGCTCGCTTAATTCACGAACAGTCACCCAGGAAAAATGGTCCATTTGTTGCGATTAACTGTGCTGCGTTACCTGAGACAATGCTTGAATCTATATTGTTTGGCTATGAAAAAGGTGCGTTCACTGGTGCCTACCAGAGCCGTGCAGGGAAATTTGAGCAGGCCCAGGGAGGCACTATTTTGCTGGACGAAATATCCGAGATGGATATTTCGCTGCAAGCTAAGTTGTTGAGAGTGTTGCAAGAGAAGGAGGTTGAGCGTCTGGGTGGCAAGTCGACCATTGCTTTGAATGTAAGAGTGGTGGCGACCACTAATCGGAACCTGAAGGCAGAAGTTGCCATGGGCAATTTTCGTGAAGATTTGTTTTATCGCCTCAATGTTTTTCCGATAAGGGTGCCGCCTTTGCGTGAGCGACGCGGCGATATAGTAGCTTTGGCCCGGAGTTTCGTTTTAGAGCACTGCG
>JAHRWI010000084.1 GCA_019090225.1 Porticoccaceae bacterium | reverse complement strand
TTTGGGTTTTTTGCTTTTGTTGTCTGCTGGCGGGGGTGGAATAATTTATCCTTGGCGGTGCTTGATCCTGTCGTGTTTTTTGTTCGTGTAGTATTTTTTGTTCATCCAGATCCTCCTGGTCTTGCTTGTCTGGTTTGGACGTTTCCAGAGTATATTCTTCCAGATAAGCAACAAAGGCGTCATCAAGGTTTTGCGCCTGACGAGAGTCGATAATCGCCTTCGGTGAATCGGTAATCAGCACCTTGCCTGCGTGCATTAATGAAATGCGATCACAGCGTTCTGCTTCGTTCATAAAGTGGGTTGAAACAAATATTGTTACACCCTCGTCGCGACTCAGTTCGATTAATAGTTGCCAAAAACTATCGCGGGCCACGGGGTCTACGCCTGACGTGGGTTCATCCAGAATTAGTATTTCCGGTTCGTGAATAGCGGCCACGGCTAGCGACAGACGTTGGCGCATACCCAGGGGCAACCGGCTGGCGAGATCAGCTGCGTAGTAGCTTAGGCCAAAACGACCCATTAGTTGATCAATACGAGCCTTAGCTTTTGCTGTGGGCAGGTGAAACAGCCGCGCATGAAGTTCAAGATTTTGCAGGACGCTTAGCTCGCTATAGAGGGAAAAGCCCTGAGACATAAAACCCACCCGTTTGCGGGTCGCCAGATCACTGGCATCCAGGGGGTGCCCAAATAGTTCTGCCTGTCCAGAACTGGCCGGTAGCAGACCGGTCAGTATTTTCATGGTGGTGGTTTTGCCGCAACCGTTGGAGCCGACAAAGCCAAAAATTTCACCACGGCTAATTTCGAAGCTGACATTATCGACGGCGGTAAAATCACCGAACTGTTTGCTCAGGTTTCTGGTCCGGATGGCCGCAGGCCCGTCGCCTTGGGTGATGCGCGGCGGTATCACCAGGTTTTTATGGCTGCCGCGTTTTGCCTCTGGTAAAAGCTGTATATAGGCTTCGTCGAGGTTGTTTACGCTGGTGCCATTGCCTCTGTGTCTGGCCTCGCTAATGAGTTCGATCGGGGTGCCTGTGGCAAGCACCTCACCGTCGTCCATGGCCGCCAGCCAGTCGAAGTGCTGGGCTTCCTCCATATAGGCGGTGGACACCAGTACGCTCATGGCGGGTTTTTCGGTATCGCCGTGAGAAAGACTGTTATTGCGGAAATCCCGGCTGCGAATGCGCGCTATTAATGCCCAGAATTGCCGCCGGGATAGCGGGTCTACGCCGGTCGTGGGTTCGTCCAGTATCAGTAAATCGGGGTCGTGAATCAGCGCGCAACACAGCCCGAGTTTTTGTTTCATGCCGCCAGAAAGATGACCCGCGGGGCGGTTTTTAAAGGGTGCAAGGCCGGTGCTTTCAAGCAGTTCGTCAATGCGCCACTGGCGCTCTTCACGCTGCTGGCCAAACAGGCGACCAAAAAAGTCCACGTTTTCCAGCACTGTTAAACTCATATACAGGTTTTTACCCAGACCCTGGGGCATATAGGCAATGCGTGGGCAGGTCTTTGCACGATGGCGAGCCTTGCCCATGTCAGCATCAAGTGTGACGACCTGTCCGCTTTGAATTTTCCGCACACCGGCAAGCAGCGCCAGCAGGGTTGATTTGCCAACACCGTCCGGGCCGATCAGCCCCGCCATACAGCCAGCGGGAATAGCCAGATTGATCGATGATAGGGCTTCAGCTTTGCCGTAGCGGTGGCTCAGGTTGGTAATCCGTGCAGCAGGCGACTCTTCCTTCATAGCGGAGGTGGTGAGTTCTTACTTTCCAGTGCCGGGGCTGCACTTACTGGGGGCGTGGCCATTGGCGCAGCACTTTGTGATTGCTGTTTTACTGCAGGCTCCCTGCCCATTGAACTGTCTACTGAATCGTCTGTTGAATTGTCGATTGAATCGTCGGTTGAATTGCCAGTGGGAACACGGGCCTCAAGAAAGGTCGGCCATTCCGCCTGTGGGTCAAGTTTGATATAGGCCATGCCCGGCACCCCGGTTTTTACCTTGCCGATGTGCGCCAGGAGAATGGTCGGATCGATTTTAACTTTGATGCGAAACATCAATTTTTCACGCTCGGTACGGGTTTCCACTTCCCGGGGTGTGAACTGGGCACGCGCAGCAACAAAGGAGATTTTTGCCGGGATGACCAGTCCGGATATTGCATCGAGGGTGATACGTGCGTCCGCGCCAATGCTGACACGGCCAGCCTCCGCAGTTGGCAGGAAAATAGTCATGTACACATCGGCCAAATCCAGCACCGTAAGAACCTTGCCCCCAGCCGGTAGCACCTCGCCGGGTTCTGCCAGACGATAAAGCACACGGCTACCCACCGGGGCCTTGAGCGTACTGTCGGCAATGTCAGTATTAAGCCGCTCGATACGAGCGGTAGCCGCATCAATGCCAGCAACGGACTGACCAATTAACACCTGGGCGGCTGTGAGTGCGGCCTCTGCACTTAATTTGCTCATGCGATGCTGGTCCAGGCGCTCTTCGGAGACATGCCCCTTTTTTACCAGCTTGAGGGATCGATTTAATTCCGCCTCGGCGTAGGCCAGTTCACTTTTTCGTTGTTCAACGATGGCCTCGGCATACTTTTTCCCCTCTTTGGCTTCTCTCAACCGGGCTTCCGCCTCCCTGAGCTGAGCCTGAAGATCAGCGCAGTCCATCTGGGCGAGCACCTGCCCGGAACCAACCATATCGCCTTCGCTAACAAACACCTTAGCTACGCGGGCAGAGCGTTTTGTCGCAATGTCATATTCGGTCGCCTCTACGCGGCCATTGCCAGCGGTGATGCCAGCGGGTAAAGCCGGGGCCTGAAATTGCCACCAAAACAGAATGCCAGCAAGAATTATCAGGAGCAGAGCCGTCCCGCTAAAAATCCGTTTTAAGCCTGTTTTCATAAGAGCCTTTGTTCGTAAGGGAGTGATACCCATACCGGGAATCGCATTTTTTAAAGTGAGGTGGTTTTAAATAGTAGTGATGCCGCTTAACTGTTGGTGCCCTATAAATCTTAGCTGATTAACTCAGTAAAACAGAAGGCCGAAATTTAACAGGTATTTACAATTTAAACTTGTGGCTGATCAAGCAGATGATAGTTGGCCACAGTCAAGGTTGAGAATATTGTTGGCCTCTGGTGCTGATGGCCTGTGTCGGTTGAGGAGGTCTTGTTATTAAATCAGCAGAGAGCGGTTCTTTTCCATAATGGTTTTGAAGAGCACGCTATTAACTCTTTCATCAAGCCAGGTTTGTAAACCTGCTAACTGGCTATCCTCAAACCAGTCGAAATCAACGTTGGCAAACTGGCGGATGAAAGGGAAGATCGCGATATCGGCATAACTCAGTGTCTCACCCAGCAGGTAGGGCTGAGTGGCAAGCTGACTATTCAGTTTATTTAAAAATACCAGGCCATCCTCTCTGGCATTCGAGCAGTCTTCGTCGGCATATCGCTGGGGATATTTGTATCGATCCAGGGCCTGTTTAAAAGTACTGTCATTTTCTGTGATGAGTTCATGGCAGAGCCTTGCTGCAGCATCGGAGCTAGCTTCTGGCAGCCAATGATCGGGGTCATTTTGGTGTAGTGCCCAATCCATAATTGCCAGGCTTTCATCTAGCACCCGACCATCTTTGAGCTGCAAAACCGGTACTGTGCCTTTGGCTGACAGGGCCAGCATGTCGGCGGGCTTTTCTTTTAAGGCGACCTCAACAATATCGACCTGGATGCCAGCGCTGTACAGCGCCATTCTTGCGCGCATGGCGTAGGGGCAGCGTCGGAAGGTATAGAGAAGAGGGCGAAGGTTTGGCATGGGTTGGGGGACGCGGTCTTAGACCATCAGATAAAACGAGGACTGTTTAGTCTGATGGTCTATAAAAAACCGAAGCGCGTATCAGGCTTACAGGTCGTAAAAGCCTTTGCCTTCCTTCGCCAGTTTTTCCAGTAGCGGCGCAGGCTGCCAGTAGTGCTCGCCAAATTTATCGGCATATTTCAGATAGGCCTCATAAATATTTTTCAAACCGATTTGATCGGCCCAGAACATGGGGCCACCTTTGTAGGCGGGATAGCCGTAGCCGTTAATCCAGATGATATCGATGTCCAGAGGTCTGGCGGCGATGCCTTCTTCGAGAATGAGAGCGCCTTCGTTGATCATCGGGTACATGCAGCGTTCGAGAATTTCCTGATCGCTTATTTGACGTTGTTCGATACCTGCTTCTTTGGCGCACTGGGCGATTAGATCTTTAACGATGGGGTCGGGAATAGGGGTGCGACCATCTTCATAAAGATAAATACCGGCATTGGTTTTTTGGCCGTGGCGGCCCATTTCGACAATTTTATCGATCCAGACGGAGTCGCGTTTTTCGATCTTGCCGGCTTTACGGCGTTCTTCGCGGACTTTATAGCCGACGTCCAGCCCGGCCATATCGGCCATGGTGAAGGGTCCCATGGGGAAGCCGTAGTCGAACAGTACTTTATCGATTTGTTCCGGGGTCGCGCCTTCTTCGACCAGAAAGGCCGACTCGCGGGTGCGGGCGTGGAGCATGCGGTTGCCGACAAAACCGTCGCAAACTCCCACCAAAGCACCAATTTTACCGATGCGCTTGGACAGGCTCATCACGGTGGCGATAACGTCGTCAGCGGTTTTTTCACCGCGGACGTTTTCCAGTAGCCGCATCACATTTGCTGGGCTAAAGAAGTGCATGCCGATCACGTCTTGAGGTCGTTTTGTGACGCTGGCGATTTCGTCAACGTCCAGTGTGGAGGTGTTGGTGGCAAGAATGGCGCCTTGTTTACAAACGCCATCGAGGGTTTTGAAGACTTCTTTTTTAACATCCATATTTTCGAACACCGCTTCGATGACGATATCCACATCTTTAATATCGTCGTAAGAGGTGGTGGGTTCGATCAGTGCCATGCGGGTTTCGACATCGTCCTGAGTGATGCGGCCTTTTTTCGCGGTGTTTTCGTAGTTACTGCGAATGGTGGCGAGACCCTTGTCGAGAAATTCCTGTTTTAATTCCAGAAGTTTCACCGGGATGCCCGCGTTGGCAAAATTCATGGCGATGCCGCCACCCATGGTGCCTGCGCCGATGATGGCTGCGGTTTTGATGTCCCGTTTGGCCGTGTCTTTTGGCAGACCGGGCACTTTGGCGACTTCCCGTTCGGCGAAGAAGATATGTTGCTGGGATTTTGATTCAGACGAGGCCATCAGCTCATCGAACAGCTCCTGTTCCCTGGCCATGCCTTCATCGAAGGGCAATTCAAAAGCGGCGCGAATACATTTGATGATATGAAAGGGCGCTAAAAAGCCCCGTTGCTTGCGGGCGATGCTGGCTTCGTACTGGTCGAATATAGCGGAATCGACGGATTCGGGAGTGATGTCTCTAATGGCGCGTGGGCCTTTGCCGTCGGCGACTAATTTCTCTGCGTAGGCAATACTGGCTTCTAAGAGATCACCTTCGACGATTTCATCGACTATGCCTAGTTCCTTAGCCTGAGTGGCGGGCACATGGCCTCCGCCGACAATCATATCCAGAGCCGCCTGTGCACCGACCAGTCGAGGCAGGCGTTGTGTGCCACCCGCGCCGGGCAGCAGGCCCAAATTGACTTCGGGTAGACCCACGAAGGCACTGGCCAGGGCCACGCGGTAATGACTGCCCAGGGCTACTTCGAGTCCGCCGCCCAGGGCAGTACCGTGAATGGCTGCAACGATGGGTTTGCCCGCAGTTTCCATGGTGCCGATTACTGGCACTAAGCCCGGCTCGCCCATGCCGGTGGCAAATTCAGTGATGTCGGCACCCGCAATAAAGGTGCGGCCTTCGCAAATCAATACGATGGCTTTAACGGCGTCATCGGCCAGCAGGCTCTCCACTGATTCTTTCAGCCCGGCGCGGACGGATTGGCATAAGGCATTCACTGGTGGGTTGTTAACTTTGATCAGGCCAATGGCGCCCTGTTTGGAATAACTGACGGTGTCGGACATGATGATCCCCCTGTTTTAATCGGTTTTAAAATGGCAGCACTGCCTTTAAGTAAGCGCCTTGAAAGCGTTTACGTAGTCACTGGAATGTTGGTGTTTTGACATGATATCCAGCAGGGTTTGGCCCTGTGGATTAGTCGCCTGGAGATTGCGCCCAGTCTCGATGAAAAATTCGAGAAAGGTTGAAAAATTCTCTGCTTTCATACCGCGATAAGCTTTTTCCATCACATGGAAGTCCGGGTCAACACCCTCGGGTGCTTTAAAATCCAGGAAAGTACGAATACGCTCGTCATCGAATACTTCACCCAGCACTTTTTGTTTGTCTTTACGTAAGGCCATTTAGTTTCCTCTTTTTAAGCGCTATAACTTAAGTTCTACAATAATTCCTTGAGTTTGGTCAGGAGTATTTCATTGACTTGCTGGGGGTTGGCCTGGCCTTTCGAGGCTTTCATGATCTGCCCGACAAAATAGCCAAGCATTTTTGGCCGTTTTGATTCATCAGCACTACGGTAGTTGTCCACCTGTTTGGCGCTGTTGGCAATAACCTCGTCAACCAGGGTTTCAATAGCGCCGCTGTCAGAAACTTGCTTGAGACCGCGAGCTTTAATAATGGCATCCGGATCGTTCCCTCCTTCGCCATCGCCCTGCCACATGGCCTCAAACACCTCGCGGGCCATTTTGTTCGAAACAGTGTTATCGCTGATGCGTTTAATGAGTGCGGCCAGTTGCTCGGCGCTGACTGGGCTTTGTTGAATCTGCATTTCCTGGCTATTGAGTTTAGCGGCCAGTTCGCCGGTCACCCAGTTGGCGGCCAGTTTAGCGTCTCCGCAGTGATCCACAGCGGTCTCAAAAAAGTTGGCTGTGGCTGCATCGTCACCGAGCACGCCAGCATCGTAGCTGGATAACTGGTACTGCTCCATAAAACGTTGGTGGCGGGCTTCGGGTAATTCTGGCAGGGATGCTTTAATGGCATCGATATAAGCCTGGTCGATTTCAATGGGCAATAAATCCGGACATGGAAAGTAGCGATAGTCGTTAGCTTCTTCCTTACTGCGCATAGAGCGTGCAGTATCGGTGTCGCCGTCGTAGAGGCGGGTTTCCTGTAGGACTTTGCCGCCATCTTCGATCAAATCAATCTGCCGCTCGACTTCTTTTTTAATGGCGCGTTCCATAAAGCGGAAGGAGTTGAGGTTTTTGGTCTCGGTTCGGGTGCCCAGCTCATCTCCCTTTTGGCGTACGGAGACATTAACATCGAAACGCATGGAGCCTTGGGCCATGATGCCGTCACAAATATTTAGGGAGGTGACAATGCCGTGGAGCTTTTTAGCAAAGGCGAGGGCTTCATCGGCATTGTTCATGTCCGGCTCGGAGACGATCTCGATCAGCGGCGTTCCGGCCCGGTTCAGGTCAATGCCGGACATGCCGTGGAAATCTTCATGCAAAGATTTACCGGCATCTTCTTCGAGGTGAGCGTGGTGAATGCGGATGGTTTTGGTGGAGCCATCTGCCAGCTCAATATCCACATGGCCACCCAGGACAATAGGTTTTTCCAGCTGAGTGGTTTGATAGCCCTTGGGCAGATCGGGGTAGAAATAGTTTTTCCGCTCGAAGGCGGAAATTTTGCCGATGTCTGCATCTATCGCGAGGCCAAACATCACAGCCATGCGCAGGGCTTCTTCGTTGAGCACCGGGAGGGTGCCGGGCATGGCCAGGTCAATGGCGCAGGCCTGGGTGTTGGGCTCGGCACCAAATTGAGTGCTGGCACCGGAAAATATTTTTGTCTTCGTGGCGAGCTGGGTATGAACTTCCAGGCCGATTACTGTTTCCCATGTCATATGCCAGTCCTCTTTTTTCGATTTTACTCGATGCCGGGCGCGCGTTGATGCCAGTCGCTGCTTTGTTGATAGCGATGGGCGACATTGAGCATACGCGCCTCTTCAAAGTAGTTGCCGATAAGTTGTAAGCCGACGGGTTTGTTGTCGATAAAGCCGCAGGGCAAGGACATGGCCGGAAGCCCAGCCAGATTAGCGGCGATGGTATAAATATCTTCCAGATACATGGCGACAGGGTTGTCGCCCTTAGCGCCAAATTCAAAGGCCGGGTTGGGGCAGGTGGGGCCAGCAATAATATCGACCTCGTTAAACGCGTTGTCAAAATCATTCTTGATCAATCTGCGCACTTGCATGGCTTTATTATAGTAGGCGTCGTAATAACCTGCTGACAGGCAATAGGCACCGACCAGGATGCGTCGTTTGACCTCGTCGCCAAAACCTTCAGCCCGACTGCGCATATACATATCATGGAGATCTACTGGCTCTTTGCAGCGGTAACCATAGCGAGCGCCATCGAAGCGGGACAGGTTGGCCGAGGCCTCGGCTGGTGCGATAACGTAGTAGGCGGGCACCGATAAATGAGAATGGGGCAGGCTGATTTCCTTGAGCTTTGCACCCTGATTTTCAAGCTCGCCAAGAGCATGACGCACCGCCTGTTCAGTGGCTGGATTTAGGCCCTCATTAAAATATTCTTTAGGAATACCGACAGTTAAGCCCGCGATATTCTGATTCAGGGTGGCGGTGTAGTCGGGCACATCACGCTCAACCGAGGTGGAATCTTTGGCATCAAAACCGGCCATCACATTCAGGAGCATGGCCGCATCTTCAGCGTTACGCGCCATTGGGCCGCCTTGATCGAGGCTGGAGGCAAAGGCGATCATACCCCAGCGAGACACGCGCCCGTAGGTGGGTTTGAGGCCGGTGATGCCACACAGCGCAGCGGGCTGGCGAATCGATCCGCCGGTATCGGTTGCGGTGGCAACTGGGGCGAGGCGCGCAGCAATGGCAGCAGCTGAACCACCGGAGGAGCCACCCGGAACACAATTGCTATGCCAGGGATTTTTGACCGGGCCGTAGTAGCTGGTTTCGTTGGAGGAGCCCATGGCGAACTCATCCATATTGGTCTTGCCTAATACCACCATGCCTGCCGCCGCGAAGTTTTCGACTACAGTGGCGTTATAGGGCGGCACAAAGTTGTCGAGCATCCGTGATCCGCAACTGGTGCGAATGCCCTCGGTGCAAAAGATGTCCTTGTGAGTGATGGGCAGGCCGCAGAGGTTCGGTGCGTCTCCGGCCGCGAGGCGCTCATCACACTGCCTGGCCTGGGTTAGAGCAAATTCTTCGGTGACGCTGATAAAACTGTTGTAGTTTTTATCAAGCGTCTTGATGCGATCCAGAAAATGGCCGGTGAGTTCGACACTGGAAAAATCGCCGTTGTTGAGGCCGGTTCTTAATTCAGCCAGGGTTTTATTATGCATGGTGTTTCCAAAAATAATGCCAGGAAAGGGATAGGGATTGCTTACAGCTGGTGATCCCGTTTGCTAGCCAGATTGTTTAGTCTATGACTTTCGGCACCAGGTAAAGCCCGTTTTCAGCGGCGGGGGCCAATGGTTGGTAGTCATCTCGACGGTTAGTTTCTGAGACTTCGTCGTGACGCAAGCGTTGTGTGGCGTCTAGCGGATTGGCCAGGGGTTTGACCTCGGCAGTATCCGCAGTTTGTAATTGATCAACCAAAGCCAGTACTTCGTTAATACTGCGTGTGGTCGCTTCAATATTTTCTTCGGTGATAGCGATTCGGGCTAATTCGCCGAGTTTCTCAATGTCAGACCGGTCTATCGACATGGTACAATCCGCGCGTTTTCAGTTGCTCTAAAGGCGGCGTAAGGTACCACATTTGAACCTTGCTCTAAACACCTGTGGTTGTTAAAGTTCATGGCTAATGGTCCACGATTGAAACCTATAGCAAAGTCTGCAATTTAAGAATAAATACCTACCTGAAGAGTAATTCATCAGGGCTCAGTGGGCAGAGCGTTTCTAGAAGGAAAATAGCACCAGTATGTTAAAACGCTTGCGCGGAATGTTCTCCAATGACCTGTCCATTGATTTGGGTACGGCCAACACACTTATCTTTGTACATGATAAAGGCATTGTGCTCAATGAGCCTTCGGTCGTGGCGATTCGGCATCATCATGGCCAGAAAACCGTTGAGGCTGTCGGTGTTGAGGCCAAGCGAATGCTGGGACGAACCCCGGGCAACATCAGTGCCATTCGGCCCTTAAAAGATGGCGTGATCGCTGATTTCAATGTCACCGAAAAAATGCTCCAGCACTTTATCAAGAAAGTACATTCCCATAGTTTGATTCCGCCCAGCCCTCGCGTGCTGGTGTGTGTGCCTTGCCTGGCCACTGAAGTTGAAAAACGCGCTATTCGCGAATCCACCGAAGGCGCTGGTGCGCGTGTGGTTTACCTGATCGAAGAGCCGATGGCCGCTGCGATTGGTGCCGGACTACCGGTCGAAGAAGCCTGTGGTTCCATGGTAGTTGATATCGGTGGCGGCACCACAGAAATTGCTATTTTGTCGCTTAATGGCGTGGTTTTTTCGGATTCTATTCGTATGGGCGGTGACCGCTTCGATGAGGCGATTACCAACTATGTGCGTCGGCGTTATGGCTCGGTGATTGGTGAATCTACAGCAGAAAATATAAAAATGGAGATCGGCAGCGCCTATCCCGGTAAAGAGGTCAGAGAGATAGATGTCCGTGGCCGTAATCTTGCCGAAGGCGTGCCGAAGAGTTTCACTTTAAATAGCGATGAAATTCTGGAGTCTATTCAGGAACCTCTGGCGGCTATTGTTCAAGCAGTCAAAAGAGTGCTGGAGCAGTCACCTCCTGAGCTGGCATCAGATATTGCCGAGACCGGCATTGTCCTGACTGGCGGTGGCGCATTGCTCAGAGATTTAGATTTACTGTTAACCCATGAAACCGGTTTGCCGGTAATCGTGGCGGAAGAGCCCTTAACCTGCGTCGCTAGAGGCGGTGGCAAGGCTTTGCAAATGATGGATAAAAAACATCTCGATATTCTGACCTCCTGATTAGCGGACGGTATCGAGCGAGTTGATGAGTTAGTTTATAGAACGTCTTTTGTAAATTGCGTTTTGATAAAGGAGTTTAGCGATCAAGAAGCTTTTTTCGCAAAGCTCGTCCCCCAGGCGAATGCTAATCCTGGCATTCGTCGCCCTGGTCCTAATCGTGCTTGATTCTTTTACCTCCTGGCTGAAACCGGTACACAATTGGTTTGAAGGCGCGGCGTGGCCTTTTTATTGGGCGACTAATGTGCCGGACAATGTAAAACAATGGGCAGATGATTCTTTGCTCAGCCGTAGCGAGCTACGGGCCGACAGGGAAAGATTATTGACCGAATTGCTGGTCTATCAGGGGCAGTTGCAGCGCATGGCTGAACTGGGTGCTGAGAATGTGCGCTTGCGCAACCTTCTTAACGCCACCGAGCTGCTCTCCGATAACGTCCTGGTAACGCAATTGATCGGAGTCTCGCCAGACCCCCTCAGTCATCTTATTTCTATTAATCGTGGTGGCAGTGATCATGTTTTCGTGGGTCAACCAGTGATCGACAGCGACGGCTTAATGGGTCAGGTGGTAGATGTGTTTGACGACCACAGCCGGGTTTTACTGATTACCGATAGCCGTCACGCCCTGCCAGTGAAGGTGTCCAGAAACGGCTTGCGTGCCATCGCCGAAGGCATGGGTGATTATCGCCAAATCCGCCTGCGTCATATATCCCAGACCCAGGATGTAGTCGTCGGTGATAGCCTGGTGAGTTCTGGGCTGGGCAATCGTTTCCCCGAAGGTTATCCGGTTGGCACGGTGGTTGAGATTAAAAAAAATATCGGCAAGGATTTTATCGAAGTGCTGGTCGAGCCAGCCGCAAAGGTTGATCGTTCCAGTCATTTGTTGCTGGTGTTTTCTAGCGTAGTTGAGTTGAGTCGAGATGTGGACTTGAATCAAGCAGTTGACTTGGACCAGGAAACTAGCCTGGATCAGGAAACTGAGCTGAACGACGAAAAGGAAGTGAGTGGTGAATAATCACCAGCCTTTGACTCTGTTGGTGTTAGCGTTTTGCGTGGCGATATTGATGTGGCTTGTACCGCTGCGTAGCGAGCTAGCATTTTGGCGACCGCCTTTCGTATTGTTATTAGTGACTTACTGGCTATTTCGCCAGCCTCAATATTTTGGTGTGTTCTTTGCCTGGCTGGTGGGCCTGATCATTGATGTGCTGTTTGGACAGATTTTAGGGCAACATGCCCTGGCGATGTCGGTCGCTGCGTCTCTGGTGCTTAGTCAGCAGCATCGTGGTCACCATTTCAGAATGCTCCATCAATCTATATTTGTCGCGGTGGTGGTGCTTGTCTACGAAGTGGTCTTGCTCAGCGTAAGGTCGTTGGTAGAAGACGTCGATATGGTTCGACCCTTGTTTTATCCGGTATTGAGTAGCGCGTTGTTGTGGCCGGTATTATTCCTGGCGTCTCAAAAATTTCATAGTAGGCGATTGTGAGCTGGTGAGTTGGTTATCAGAGAATTGCTTGCGGGGTGCCAACCTTGTCTTTACGTCCGCCGTAGCGCTGCTGCGGTACCGATGATGGACTTTATACTGGCCTCGGCATCACCTCGGCGCGTGCAATTACTGGAGCAAGTCGGTTTGCGGATGGGTCAGCAATTCGCCCAACACCCCGCAGCTATAGATGAGTCCCGTCTGCCTGATGAATGCCCAAAGGATTACGTCCTTAGAATGGCTCAGACCAAAGCCCGGGTCGTGTACGATTTTTTACAGGCACAAGCCACGGGTCCAGACATTGTGTCGTCTTCGCTATTGTCTACAGAGCTGCCGCAAGGACTGCCTAAAGAACCGCCGCCCGTGCTTGGCGCTGACACGACGGTGGTGTTAGGTGAGCGGATTTTCACTAAGCCAGCGGACAAAGCCGAGGCGCTTGAGACATTATTGGCCTTATCGGGACGTCGCCATCAGGTGCTGTCAGCGGTGTCTATATGCGGCATTACTGATGCCGGTGTTGTTGATCAACGATCGCTGCTCAGCGAGACCTGGGTAAGCTTTAAAGTCCTGACTCAGGCACAATGCGAATATTATTGGGCGACCGGTGAGCCTCAGGGTAAAGCGGGGG
>JAHRWI010000083.1 GCA_019090225.1 Porticoccaceae bacterium | reverse complement strand
TCGACATCATTTTTCCAGGAAGTCTATTTTTTATGCAACCAGTTCAAAAGTCTACCAAATTAGATAGCGTTTGTTACGACATCCGTGGCCCGGTACTTGATGAAGCCAACCGTCTCGAAGAAGAAGGCCACCGTATTCTCAAGTTGAATATTGGTAACCCCGCGCCCTTTGGTTTTGAGGCACCCGACGAAATCATTCAGGATGTCATTCTGAACCTCGTTGAGGCTCAGGGCTATAGCCACGCGAAAGGAATCTTCAGCGCCCGCAAGGCAGTGATGCAACGCTGCCAGATTCAGGGTATCGCCAATGTCGATATCGAAGACGTTATTCTCGGCAATGGTGTCAGCGAGCTGATTGTGATGTCCATGCAGGCCCTGCTCAACGAGGGCGATGAAATCCTCGTGCCCTCACCCGACTACCCCCTGTGGACTGCTGCAGTCACTCTCGCTGGCGGCAAAGCCGTTCATTATCGCTGCGATGAAAGCGCAGACTGGCAGCCCGACCTAGATGATATAGCCAGTAAAATCAGCCCCCGCACCAAGGGTATTGTAGTTATCAACCCCAATAATCCCACCGGTGCGGTATACAGCAAAGATACGCTGGAGCAAATCGTTGAGCTGGCCAGAGTGAATAGCCTGATCCTATTCGCCGATGAGATTTATGATCGTATTATTTATGACGATGCAGTGCATTACCCACTGGGAAGTCTGTCGGACGATATATTGACCATCACCTTTAACGGGCTTTCGAAGAACTATCGCCTAGCAGGCTTTCGTTCTGGCTGGTTAGTGGTTAGTGGTGCTAAACACCATGCCCGCAATTATATTCAGGGCATCGAGATGCTCGCCTCCATGCGTCTGTGTGCCAATGTGCCCGCGATGTATGCGATTCAAACGGCTCTGGGCGGTTACCAGACAATCGAGGATTTGGTTAAACCCGGCGGTCGGTTTTATGATCAGCGCAATCTGGGCTGGGAATTATTGACGGCGATTCCCGGTGTCAGCTGTGTCAAACCAAAAGGCGCACTGTATTTTTTCCCCCGTCTTGATCCAGATGTTTATCCAGTACTGGACGACGAGCAACTGGTGCTCGACTTATTAAGGCAGGAAAAAATGCTTATCGTCCAGGGTACCGCCTTTAACTGGTTTGACAGCCAGCATTTCCGTATCGTCTTTCTGCCTCGTGAGGATGATCTAAAGGACGCTATTACCCGTCTTGGTCATTTCCTCGAAGGTCTCAGAGAATCCTGAGTTTCGCGACGATAAATGTGACCGGATCCCCAATTTTTGGCTCAAAAACAAGCCTACAATAAGCGTCTACTTACTTTTTTTATAAATTCCATGTAATGTTTTAGCCTTCTGATATCTACAGGGTACGACCAACATGGGTAGCGAAACATCTAGCGAAAACAGCAAGACTAAAGAGGCTGACTTTCATGGTGCAGCCATTCTCAATGAGGATGGCACAGAAATCCCGATCACGGAGGACATGGTTCAGGATGCTTGTGAAAAACTGGACAGCGAAAAACCAGATACCAGCAAGCCTGATTAGCCAACCCTTTCATCTTGCTCGTTAGCGGGACTGCATTAAGTACTGGATCGAGAAGGGCTGGATTAAATAGCTGAGCTTGAGCCTTGAAACTTAGGCCTTACGCACCTCACTGTCTATGCCCCAAATCACCGCCCAAAAAATTATTACCGCAGCGAAAAACCTAAGACTTTAAGGTCGCGCCGCGTGCGGGTGTCGAGCACATCGCTGACTTCATAGTGCGTAAACTCCCAGCGTTGCTTGTAGTTGCGCCGCAAATCATCAAAACACAGCCCGGACTCGGTAGCAGAGTTATTTAGCGTATGTCTCATAGTCTGGAAATCATCGCCTGGGTTATAAGCCGCAAGCACGGCGTTTTCCAGCGTGCTGCCACCTTCTTCATGCTCACCTGGTAAACCCTGATTCGATAAGGGAAGGGCTTCCGCTTCATCGGAAAAAACCGGTTCTGCTTCGTTACGCCATCGACAAAACGCCTCAAGCAGCATTTGCGTACCCCGCAGTTTCCCCTCGATGCTATGCCCCGCAATATGGGGTGTGCCCAGCTCAACTTCTGCCAATAACGGTAGTGATATATGCGGTTCATGCTCCCAGACATCGAGGATCACGCGCAGAGAAGCATTCTTCCGGAGCACCTCAAGCAGGGCTTTATTATCGACCACAGCACCCCGCCCCGCATTAATCAGCACAACGCCAGGTTTCATGCTCTCTAAAGCAGCCTTATCGATCATATGATAGGTGGGAAATTGTCCGGTCTGAGTCAACGGCGTATGCACACAGACAACATCAGCCGTCATCAGCTCAGGAAAACCAACCAGCACTGAACACTTCCTGGCATCAAGGAAAGGATCATAGACTTTACATTTCACCTCCAACGCCTCGAGGCACTTCAAGAGTCGACCACCCACCTGACCACACCCGATAATACCGACTGTTTTGTTCCGCCAGCCCGGCACGTTACTGCACAGTACTGCAATCACATACTGGACCACGGCATTAGCATTACAGCCAGGGGCGTTGGCAAAGTGAATATTACGACTGCTCAAATAGTTAACATCGATATGGTCAGTGCCGATAGTCGCTGAGCCGACAAAACTAACCTTACTACCAGCCAACAAATGGCGATCAACCGAAGTCGTGGAACGTACTAATAACACATCGACATCAATCAACAGCTCGGCATTAATTTCGCTACCGTGACATAAGCTCACCTCGCCGTAAGGGGCAAAAATCTGGCTTACATCAGCAATGTTTTTATCAGCCAATATTCTTATATTATTCATTTAGTTATACAGTTAATCAAATAATACAGTTTAAGTTATATTTGCGACCAATGCCGCTCTATCAGGTGATCTAGTAACACCACAAAATCGATTCTCTCATAGTGAGCTGGACGCAAGAGCTAGTCAAAGGCACTTTGGTACAACGTTTGATCAAGAGGATCATCCGTCCCGTACCGAGCCATCAATGCTTTAGTGAACAAGGCACCACGAGCAGGTAAACCATCAGATATAAAGCGCTGCACCTGCTGGTAAAGCGCATCAGAAAAATCACTATTATCCCCAACCAGCCCGGCTTGCAGGTTGTCGCTACTAATTTGAAACGGTGCACACGCTGCAACGGAAAACACCCACTCAAGGGCCTGAGGTTTGATCTCCACTTTCTCAAAGTTTGCCTGTTGCATGGAATCCCGCCCATCGGGCTCATACCAATAGCCAAAATCTATCAAGGTGCGTCGATCTTGTCCCGCTATGCACCAATGGGCCACTTCATGAAGTGCGCTTGAAAAATAATTCTCCCGGTACTTAAGCTGACTGACATCCCGGTCATCCTGGGCGGGCAAATACAATGGCTCAGAGTAACCACCAGCTAATACCGTTGCGTGGTCTTCGAAAAAGCAGTCGTAGAACAGCGCTTCGAGATCTCTGGCATCGTGTTGCCCTGGCGAATTTACTTGATCAAATACCATTACTTCTCCAGAGCTGTACAGGAATTGAGCGCCAGCTCTATAAAATGGTCGGCAACGGTCATTGAAGATCGCAATACCAGGTAATTTGGCATCCCTATTACAAGCGATATTGCCTGGATACACAAAAACCTCATAATATTTACCACTAGGTATTGTGTAATGTTAATCCGACGGGTACCTTATATGGGGTGTCGGTCGTTTTTGGCCGTTTTAAACAAGATCCTTTTCTATATCGTATGTCCCGTATCCGCGTGTTCCATATAAATAGGCTAAATACGAGCATACCTAAAATGAACAAGGGAGCAACATGCCTACTTCAACACCCTCCAGGCCAGCCGCTAACAACGTTATTGACTTCTTCACCGGACAAGCCTTCTCTGCTTCACCGATCAATCGTTTTATTCGCCTGGCCCCTGAGCTCGATGGCCTTGAGATGCTCTAT
>JAHRWI010000082.1 GCA_019090225.1 Porticoccaceae bacterium | reverse complement strand
GATATCGACGGTCGGTGGTGACCCTAATAACCGTGGCCGACTCTATTTCGAACTCAGGAAGAACGGTAAGCCGGTTGATCCGATGCGTTTGTTGCCGAGACAGTGAAACATATGGCCTGCGAATTTGTTTGCGCGCTAGCGCTTCGTTTTGCTGAGGCGCTTGCCGGATTGATAGGTTGTCACCTCTTCCAGGGACTTTATACGCGATGCTGAACCTTTGCGATGCCGTAGTTTTGAGTAAGTATGCCAAATAAAAACTTTGGCTCAGTCCAACTACCCTATAGTCTATAAGTCGATTTAACGGTAACCGTCGAAACCAAATCAGCCTAAAGATAGCCAGATTATGCTTGATACACGACCGCTTTTATTAGACAGCAGTTTCCCGCTCCTTCAGCGCGGTGACTTGACGACCTTGCAGGTCAACCTGGGCTATCTGTGTAATCAGACCTGCACCCACTGTCATGTTAATGCAGGCCCTAAGCGGACTGAGTTGATGTCGCGGCAGAATATCGATCTAGTGCTCGCAGTTTTGGCTAAGCGGAAAGTGACCACCCTTGATCTCACCGGTGGCGCACCGGAGATGAATCCCCACTTTTCTTACCTTGTTAAGGCAGCCAGAGCTTTGGGGGTGGAGGTGATTGATCGTTGTAATTTAACGATTCTGATGGAACCGGGTTATCAACACCTGCCGGAATTTTTGGCGGAGCAAGGCGTGAATGTTACCGCTTCTCTACCTTGTTACGATGTAGATAATGTTGCTGAACAGCGAGGCAAGGGTGTTTTCGAGACCAGTATAGAAGCCCTGCAAAGGCTTAATAGGCTCGGCTATGGGCGTGATCCTGGATTGCCGCTAAATCTGGTCTATAACCCAAACGGGGCGTTTCTGCCGCCCGCTCAACAGACTCTTGAGGACGAATACAAAGACCGTTTAAGGACGGACTTTGGTATTGAGTTTGATCACTTGTTTACCATTACCAATATGCCAATCAGCCGTTTTGGCGGCATGCTGCTGGCGAAAGGGCAGTATCACGAATACATGGATTTGCTTAAGGCGAGTTATACTGATGCCAATCTGACATCGGTCATGTGTCGCTCCCTGGTGAGTGTTGATTGGCAGGGTTATTTGTATGACTGTGATTTTAATCAAATGCTCGAGTTGCCTATGACTGCTCCTGTAAACATGCCTGTTCAAAGCGGCAATCTGATCGATGAGCATGAACCTGATCGCTCATTATTGATTGCGGTAGATCATCACCGGCCCCATTTGCAAACCTTTCTTGATGACACAAGCGTTGTCGGCAATGCTATTGCAACTGGGGAACATTGTTACGCTTGTACTGCCGGTCAGGGCAGTAGTTGTGGTGGCTCCCTGGAAGAATAGCTATCAATTTAAAGGCGAATGTTAAGGTCAATGTTAAAGCCAATGTTTTTGAGGCGTGGATGACTTTATCTTTAAGCATTGTTATCCCAGTATTAAATGAGTCGAGTAATATCGAAGCCTGCTTGCAGGGCTTGCAGCCTTTACGGGAACTCGGTGCCACAGTGATAGTGGTTGATGGTGGTAGCCAGGACGACAGCGCTGCTTTGGCGCGGGCAGGCGCTGATCAGCTTATTGTCAGCAAGCCAGGTCGGGCTCGGCAAATGAATGCCGGTGCTGCGCTGGCTCGGGACAAGTGGCTATTGTTCTTACATGCTGATACCTGCTTACCAGAAAAAGTGGCGGAAGCCATGATGACCTGGGACTATTCAAAATCGGCTTGGGGGTTTTTTTTCGTCCGGCTTAATAATGAAAGGCTGTCATTCAGGTTTATCGAGTGGTTTATGAATCGTCGCGCTTACTACACCAGTATTGGCACGGGTGATCAGTGCCAATTTGTACAGCGCGAAGTGTTTGAGCAGGTCGGTGGTTTTGCCGATATTCCCCTGATGGAAGATATCGATTTGAGCAAGCGACTGAAGCGCATTACCCGGCCCTTGATTGTGGTCGCAAAAGCACGCACCTCGGCCCGTAAGTGGCTGGATGAGGGGGTATTACGTACGATGTTATTGATGTGGCGAATTCGACTGGCATATTTTTTTGGAGCTGAACCAGAGTACCTGGTCGAAAAGTATTATGTATCACATTCAGATAAGTCCGGTTCGAATAAACAACCTTTCTGACCCCGGCGATCCTCCATGACTTACGAGTTCCCCCATGGCTTGCTGATTCAGTTCGCCAAAGCGCCAGAGCTTGGCAAAGTCAAAACCCGTATGCAGCCCCAACTCACTACCGAGCAAAGCCTGTCTTTGCACTGTCAGCTTGTTAAACGTACCTACCACACACTGGTCCATAGCGCCGTTGCAGCTCTTGAATTATGGACATCGGGTAGCGATTCATTCGAGTTCTTTCAAGACCTCGAACCCAGGGCAATTTTGCGTGAACAACTGGGTTCTGACCTGGGTTTGCGAATGCATCACGCGCTGTCGGATGGGCTGGATCGGTATGAGGCGGTAGTTCTGGTGGGTAGCGATTGTCCCTTTTTAAGCCCGGAAGTATTGCGCGAGGCGTTTAAGCTGTTGGGCACCGGCAAGGATTGTGTCTTGGGTCCCGCGACCGACGGCGGCTACGTGTTGATCGGTTTAACGCGTAATAGTGTCGAATTGTTTACTGATATTGATTGGGGTACTGACGAGGTGCTTGCACAAACGTGTTCTCGCCTGCACCAATTAGAGTGGCAATGGGCAGAGTTAGCGCCGCTTGCGGACATTGATACCCCTGAAGATTTGAACTTGATCACATGCTTGAAAGAATATTATGTTTAGTTCTTAACTTGCTGATTTAAAGAATATTATAGTCTTGACCGTCCCTCTTTTTAGGCTTACTTTCCGATCTATGGTTAAAGCCCTGTAGCGTTGACCTAAAGTGATGTTCGGTTTACACATTATCGAGGTTAGGAGATTTCGGTATGGGTGATGAAGAGTTTGATGATACAGAGATGGATGCAATGATAACCGACGACAATGAAGCCTTGTCCCGTCAAGCAGAGTCGCCGAGTGATGTGCTTTCTAATCAGAAGCGTCGATTACTCGAAGAAAGGCTGGCGCAGCGTCAGCTGGAAAAACAAATCCAGGACTATGATTTCGAGCTGGCCTAAGTTTAGCCAGGCTTAGTGATTGATTCTAATAGTTGGGATAGGCTCGCGGTATCTGGGGAATACACCGCACTAATTTCTTAGTTTACGGCACTGTTTCCGGCATAATACCGGATCGCTGAGTGTGGAGTAGCCTGTTGGTTTCCAGCCCCCTGTTTGAATTACAAGATATTACTTTCGAAAGAGATGACCAGGCCTTGTTCGAGGGCCTGTCAGTGAATCTTTGTGGCGGTGAGATTTTGCAGGTCAGCGGCCCCAATGGCTGCGGCAAAACAACCTTATTGCATATTCTAGCGAACCTGAAGTCACCGTCACAAGGTCAGATATTGTGGCGTGGTGAGACAACCCGGGGGAATCCTTCTTACCTTGCCGAACAGGCTTTTATCGGTCATCAGCCCGGGGTTAAGCTCGCTTTAAGTGCCCGCGAAAACCTGTCCTGGTACACCCAGCTTTATGATTCCGATACACAGCTAAGCATTGATCAAGCCCTCGACAAAGTGGGCTTAAAGACCCGTAAAGATTTGCCCTGTAGCACGTACTCTGCCGGACAGTTACGACGTGTTGCGCTAGCAAGCCTGCATCTGCGCGACGCCACTTTGTGGCTATTAGATGAGCCTTTGACGGCTCTGGATAGTGAAGGCATCAATGAGCTAGAGGCCTTGTTTAGCGCTCACTTGAGCGATGGCGGGATGATTATTTTCAGCAGTCACCAGACCCTGTCCTTAGCTCAGGTAGGTAATTTGGCACTTGCTGACTATTCAGTCAGCGTACAGTGCTAGAGATGTCCAGTTGCTATCGCTAGAGAACAGTTTTATCGGCTTATTGAGGCGGGATTTATTGCTGGCCTTTCGCCATGGCAACGATTTCTTAAACCCACTGTTGTTTTTTGTGATGACCACAAGCCTTGTGCCGCTGGCGATTAGCCCGGCTCCTACACAATTGGCCATCATCGCACCGGGCATGATCTGGATTACGGCGCTCTTAGCCACTTTATTAGCGCTGGATGGTATGTTTAAAGATGACTTTGCCGATGGTTCTTTATTTCAGATTATCCTCAGCCCGCAACCGCTGTGGCTGCTCGTGTTGGCGAAAGTCTCTGCCCACTGGTTGATAACCGGTTTACCTATTACCTTGATGGCACCTTTGCTGGGCATGATGCTGGCCTTGCCTCAAGATGGTTATTTGCCCCTGATTATCGGTTTGGCCACCGGTACCGCCTGTTTTAGCCTGATTGGCGCGGTGGGTGCGGCGCTGACAGTGTCCTTGTCAAAGGGTGGAGTATTGCTATCGCTGATCGTTATGCCGCTGTATTTCCCGGTACTGATTTTTGGTGCTAGCGCCGTTCAACGGGGTGTTGAAGGTCTGGACTATCTACCTGTGCTGGCCCTGCTGGGTGCGTTTTTTACCTTTGCTTTACTGACCGGGCCCTTCGCAGCGGCTGCTGCATTAAAAGTGGGTGTTAACGGATAAATTATGTGGCAGTTCATTAAAAAATGGTTTCATCGCTTCGGTACGCCAAGATGGTTTTATCACACCACCAGCCGCTGGTTGCCCTGGTTAGCTTTGGTATCTATTGGACTGTTGGTGCTCGGCTCGATATGGGGGCTGGGTTTTGCGCCCGAGGACGCGAGGCAGGGTAATAGTTACAGAATTATCTATATTCACGTGCCTATATCTGTGCTGGCCATGGTTGGCTATTACATTATGGCGGCAGCGGGTGCAGTGGCCTTGATCTGGAAAATAAAACTTGCCGATATGGTGATGGTATCGGCGGCACCAATAGGGGCTGCGTTCACCTTTCTGGCCCTGCTGACCGGCTCGATATGGGGCAAGCCTACCTGGGGAACTTATTGGGTTTGGGATGCTCGGATTACTTCGATGCTGGTCTTGTTGTTTTTATACCTCGGGGTTATTGCCTTAAATCAGGCTTTTACATCGCGGGATACTGCCTATAAAGCCTGTGCGATTCTGAGTTTGGTCGGGACGGTAAACATTCCCATCATCTATAAGTCGGTTGACTGGTGGTACACTTTGCATCAGCCCGCGACCATTAAATTAACCGGTGCGTCGACCATACACCCAGACATGCTGAAACCTCTGCTGGTGATGATTGTGGGCTTTTATTGTTTTTATGCATTGCTGCTTATTCTTCATACTCGCGTTGAAATTCTTCGACGGGAGCGGCGTTCCTCCTGGGTAAAAGGCCTGATTCGATAATGTTTGAAAATTTCCAGTTTGATAGCTTGGCCGATTTTATGGCCATGAGTGGTCACGGTCCCTACGTGTGGAGTGCCTATGGCATTTCTGCACTGGTTTTGTTTTATCTGGCTGTCCTGCCTTTACGTCGCCGACGTGAGTTTTTGGCGACACTCAATGAACAGCAGAGCGAGGAGGCCTGAGGATGAAACCCGCTCGCCGACAGCGACTCCAGCTCGTGATTTTTATTGTCAGTGTTGCATCCATAGGCATTGGCCTGGCCGTTTACGCCTTGCGCGACAACATTAATTTATTCTATACGCCCTCTCAGGTGATGGCTGGTGAGGCGCCAGAGGACACGCGAATTCGAGTCGGCGGTATGGTGGTGACGGACAGTTTTTCTCGGCAGGAAGATTCGCTGGAGGCATTATTTGATGTCACCGATGGTGCCGCAAATATACGTATTCACTACAACGGAATATTGCCCGACCTGTTTTCCGAGGGTGAGGCGGCGGTGGCCATTGGCCGCTGGACTTCCGACGGGATATTTCAGGCCGAAGAAGTGATGGCCAAACACGACGAAGAATATACGCCGCCTGAAGTGGCTGATGCGATGGAAAAAGCCCATAGCCAACGTTCAGGGCAGGGCGTTCCAGGCCAGGATACTTCAAGCCAGGATAATCAAGGCCAGGAAAATTCAGGAAAGCCTTACCAGTGAGTCCTGGAATGTTTATTGACCTGACCAGCATGACCGCCGAGCTGGGGCATTTTGCCCTGATCCTGGCTTTCTGCCTCGCCGTCGGACAGGCGCTTATACCCTTGCTAGGCACCCTGAGCGCGAATCGGGTATGGATGTCCAGCGGACGCACCATCGCTTACGGGCAGTTTGTTTTTGTCCTGACCAGCTTTATTTGTCTGGCTGTGCTGTTTCTGAATGATGACTTTTCAGTCCGCTATGTGGCCGATAATTCCAACTCCCGCCTGCCAGAACACTACAAAATCAGCGCTATCTGGGCGGCTCACGAAGGTTCGCTACTGCTTTGGGTGTTGATCTTGTCAGGCTGGACCTTAGCTGTGGCTCGGTTTAGCCGTACTCTGCCATTGGACATGGTGGCGCGGGTGTTATCCGTGCTGGGCTTCGTCTCTATTGGTTTCTACCTTTTCCTGTTATTGACGTCCAATCCTTTTGAGCGCCTGTTGCCGTTTTTTCCTCCTGATGGAAAAGACCTAAACCCCTTGCTGCAGGATATCGGCTTAATTATTCACCCACCTATTTTGTATATGGGTTATGTGGGTTTTTCTGTTGCCTTTGCGTTTGCCCTGGCGGCACTGATGGCCGGGCGAATGGATGCCGCCTGGGCGCGCTGGACGCGACCTTGGACGAACGCCGCCTGGGCTTTTTT
>JAHRWI010000081.1 GCA_019090225.1 Porticoccaceae bacterium | reverse complement strand
TTTCTAGCAAGGTGAGCCCTCGCCACCAACCCGCAAGATATAAACCCATTGAGATCAGTAACAATCCCGCGATACCGCGCAACAAAGGTGCCAATGCGAGATATTGTGCGCCAACATAACCGAGGCCCGCCACCAGCGCACCGGCGCAGGCGTAGCTAGAAATCCGTCCCGCGCTATAGGCAAGTATTAAATGTGTTGCGCTTTTTGTCTCACCTGGCCTTGCCTTTGTAATAGTCCGGCTTGCTATAAGCTTGTTCTTGCGATCACCAGAATTATTAGCGGGTAGACTGGCGGGTAGATCTTCGGGCTCAGTTGCCGCCAAGCTCAGTGCCGAAATAATACCGCCACACATACCCACACAATGCCCTGCCCCCAATAAGCCGATGCCGAACATTGCGACCATCGCGGGCCAGGCACTTTCAATCATGAAAAGTGATGGTGAGTTTGTCATTCGGCGTCGTCCTGTTGTTAACAGGCGGTTCGGTCTGGTCTTGTGAAATATTGTCCTGTGAAATAGTTACAAGCTCCTGTTTAAGCTTAGGCGCGCTACTCCCATCCACATCATCAAACAAAATCCGCTCTGCCTCCCCGTCCAGATCATCATATTGGCCATCGTTAACCGCCCAAAAAAATATCAGCACACCAACTACCACCACGGCAATGGATATAGGGATCAATAAATAAAGACTTTCCATCCAGCACCTGTCCGCTTGTTGCTTCCTTAAACCACACGCTTAAACTGCAAAGCTAGTTCGATAGCTGAAATCATACCGCCATCGCAACCTGGCTTTGATCCGCAGCAGAAAAACCTTTATGGCGAGTATCCTCTCCCTGTAACCTCATAGCATTCAGCACCACCACCAGGGAACTGATCGACATACCAATCGCCGCTGCCCAGGGTGGCACCCAACCCATGGCGGCCAGAGGTAAGGCGCTACCGTTATAGACCAGTGCCCAGATAATATTCTGTCGGATAATCCCTTCTGTTTTGCGGGCCACATCAATAGCATCAGTCAAGGTGTCAAGGTGTCCGGATAGCAGCACAGCATCTGCGGCGAGATGAGTGAAATCTGTCACCTCACCCATGGCCACAGAAATATCAGCGCCGCTCAATACCGGCACATCATTGATGCCGTCGCCGAGCATCAGTACTACTTCTCCTTGCCTTTGCAGGTTTCGCACATAATCCAGTTTATCTTCCGGCGTACTGTTAGCTCGCCATTTTTCAATACCAAGATCCGCAGCCAAACCTGACACACTGCTGGTTTGATCGCCACTGAGTAATTCCATAGGCAGTGCTCGTTCAGATAAAGCCCCAAGTACTACTCTCGCCCCCGGCCGTAATGCGTCGCGAAGAACAAACCATGCCAATGGCCCCTGTTCGCTAGCCAGCATGACTACAACGCTGAGCTTAGAAGGATCAGTCCCTGGCGTTTTTGTGGCATTAAGCAAAGTCGAAGGTGATTCCAACCCAGTCAGACTCAGACCTAATTGTTGTGCCACAAAATCCGCCTTGCCCAGGGCATAACACTGCCCATTAACGATACCACTGACACCACCTCCGACCTGGTAATTAACTTGTTCAGCGTGGAGCTGGCTTTCCTGCTGGCTACTTTCCTTCTGGCAAAAAGCCCGAGCAATCGGATGTTTACATCCCAACTCCAATGCGGCGGCAATATCGAGTAATACTGCCTCTGAATGAGAATCACCTTTACTCAGGCTGAAACCTTCAGCTTTACTGTGGTCGCGGTTATCGCCATCGCCAATACCCTCCACAGCTTGAATCTCTAGCTGTCCAGAGGTCAACGTCCCGGTTTTATCCAGCACCACACGGCTGATCCTGGCAAGCGTTTGCAAGACGTGAGCACGACGAATCAGAAAGCCCTGCCGCTGTAGCCGCCCCGTCGCAGCGGCCAGTGCTACCGGGGTTGCCAGTGATAATGCACAGGGACAGGTCACCACCAGAACAGAAAGCGTCACCCACAAGGCCCGACTCTGATCGTGCCACCACCAGGTACCAAACACGACACTCGCCAGCACCAGCAAGAGGGCCACAAACCACCCAGCGAGGCGATCCGCTATCTCGACCTGTCGAGGTTTTTCAGCGACCGCTGCGTCCACCATATCGAGAATGCTGGCCAGGCGGGTGCCGCTACCGATAGCTGAGACCTCAATTTTCAGTCGGTTAGCACTGTTAATGGTACCAGCGCTAACGGTATCGCCGGGCTTCTTCTCGACCGGACTTTGTTCACCCGTCAACACCGCTTCAACCACACGACTCTGACCTTCCAGCACCGTTCCGTCGGCGGCCAGGCATTCACCTTCACCAAGCTCGATCACATCACCGGGGATCAGGGACTTAACTGGCACGCGCTGATAGCCATCACCTCGAAACTTCAATGCCGTAATGGGAATCAGCGCGGCGGCTTGACCGGCGACCAGGTCATTGCGATAACGCACGCGCATTTCCAGGAAGCGCCCAACCAAGAGGAAGAAAGTCAGCATCGCTACCGCATCGAAATACACCTCGCCGGTGGCAGTCACCGTGGCCCATCCGCTAGCCAGGTAAGCCAGGCCTATGGCCGCAGCGATAGGCACGTCCATGGTTAAATACAGCGCCCGCAAGCTACGCCACGCGCCACTAAAAAAGGGTTGCGCCGAATACAGCACAACCGGCGTCGCAACACCCAGGCTGACCCAGCGAAACAGATTCTCCCAGCGCGCCTCCATACCCTGAAAAGCGCCAGAATAAAGTGCGATGGCCAACATACCGGCTTGCATCATGCCGATACCCGCAAGGCCCATACGCAAGAGATAGCGCCGTTGCTCCTGCCTGGCTTTATCGAGAACACCCGCTTCATTGGCGGGATAGGCACGGAAGCCGATATCTGAAAAAGCCTGTAATAATAGGCTTAAGGGCAGCTCCGCAAGCCTCCACTGAACACGACAGCGCTGCCTGCTGACATTGACCCGCACTGTATCGACACCGGCCTGGCGATTTAAATGGTGCTCGATTAACCAGGCGCAGGCTCCACAAGTGATACCGGAAATCGTTAGTTCAATGGTCGCGAGACCCTGATCGTCGATCCTTAGCAGATCGTTCTGCACCTCGGGCAGATCGTAGATACTCAGATCCTTGTCGTTGTCATAGCCATAGTCAGGGCTTTTATAAATACCGTTCGCTGGGCCATTGATACCGGCATCTGAACGGTACTTGTAGAATTGTTCCAGCCCGCCATTGATGATCGCACTGGCCACGGCCTGGCAGCCAATACAACACATGGGCTTCAAGTCACCACCGAACGACACTGATAATTCGAGGCCTTTGGGCACTGGCAGGCCACAGTGAAAGCACGGTCCTTCAATCATTTTTTGATGGCATTCAACTGCACTCGGCTGGCGCTAGAATCAGAGCCAGAACTACCGAAATCCAACTCACCATTCAAGCGCCATTCAAGGCTTTTTTCCTGTTCGGAATGATTAACAAGGCCCGGTAGCAAACGCAGATAAAACCGATACCTGGGTGCTAACGGTAAGCGACCTCGATAACTACCATCGCCAACGGCCATAAGCACTACGCTCATATCTGCTGTGGCATCGGTAGGATGCTGTAATTGCAGCGTTAACATCTCGGGCTTATCGACAGCGCCAGAGAGCGCGACAGTCACTAGGCCAACTACAGACTGTGTGTCGCCAGTCTCTTCGTGAAACGTTATTTCTGCAGACAGGCCCATTTGTTGGGCGCGGACATCCTGGCTTAGCACCTGGTTAATGGCCAAACCATCTTTATAGTAATTATCACTGACCAGGGTGTCGCTGTATTTAATAGCCAGAAATAAAGTATAAAAACCCGCCACCACCACGCTTGCTGGTAAGGCAATTAAAAACCAGGGCCAGAACTGGCGATACCAGGGTGGCACTGGAAAATCTGAATTATCGATCACAGGTTTGCCCCAAATAAAGTATCAGTATTAAATTTAAAGCACTATCTGTAAGGCCAAAACTAGCGCCTAAACGGTCCAATAAAGCGGCTTTGTTCACTATCGAAAATGCTTTCGTCGCGCTCAGCGGTAATCCGGAAATTAACATCGGTATTCCCGGCTTTTAATAATCCGGGGTCTAGTTCAAGCCTCACCAAATGGGTAAATACCTCTCCACCTTCGACATTTATCTTACGATCACCGACGAATTTAAACGGGTAATCTCCCTCAACTTCAATCTGGTAACTATTAGTTCGGTTTTCCATATTGTTGATGCGCAAGGTATAAATGTTTTCGATTAAGCCGCGAGATGTTTCCCGATACAGCATGGAGCGATCCCGAATAATATCCAGTTCCAAAGGCACGCGGGTCGCCAGGGCATAGATAAATAAAGCTGACATGGCTATAAGGCCCAGACCATAGCCGATCAAGCGCGGCCTCAATAACTGTGTTTGACCCTTGTTGAGTTTGTTTTCGGTGGTGAAACTGATCAGCTGTTTGGGGTAGTCCATTTTTTCCATAATGGCGTTACAGACATCGACACAGAGGCCGCAACTAATGCATTCAGATTGCAAACCCTCGCGAATATCAATACCCACTGGACAAACCTGCACGCAAAGACCGCAATTAACGCAGTCTCCAAGAGCGCTCGCCCCCGCAGCACCTGCCTCGACAGTATCGATCCCCACAGCACCTGTCCTCACAGCACCTGCCTGCCGATCAGCGTGTTTCTTCCGCGCACCCCGTGGCTCGCCTCGGGCCGGGTCGTAGGAAACAATCAGCGTGTCGGGATCAAACATCACCGACTGAAAACGCGCATAGGGGCACATATATTTGCAGACTTGCTCGCGCAGATAGCCTGCATTCATATAAGTCATCGCGGTAAGTAGAAAAATCCAGAACACCGCCGCTGGATGGGCCGAAAACGTCAACAATTCGACGCTCAATTGCCTGACCGGACTAAAGTAGGCAACAAAGGTAAAACCCGAGGCCAAAGCTATTAACAACCAGCCGCCATGCTTGCCTGTTTTTCGCCAGATTTTATTGAAATTCCAGGGTGATCTATCGAGTTTGATACGCTTACTTCTACCGCCCTCAAAATAACGCTCGACGCCCATAAACATCATGGTCCAGACCGTTTGCGGGCAGGTGAAGCCGCACCAGATCCGACCCACCAGCACCGTCACCGTGAACAGGCCAAAGGCTGCAATAATTAATAACCAGGCCAGCATCATGAAATCCTGAGGCCAGAAGGTCATCCAGAAAACATGGAATTTGCGCTCGGGCAAATCAAACCAGATTGCCTGGCGGCCATCGATCTGTAGCCAGGGTGTTAAGAAATAACCGAGTAGAAGGGGGATACCGCTGCGCTTTTTAAGTTTCCGAAAAAAGCCCACAAAACGCAGGGCGTAGATTTTTTTACGCGTTTCGTAAAGATAAAGGACATGCTCTGACTCATCAGCGACATGTTCGTCGGGCTGCTCAGTACTCATGGCAAAGTCGACACGACATTACCCCCGGGGCTATTACCACCGAGACTATTGTCGCGACAAGCTATAAACATAACTGGTCAGCAGACGAATCTTACTCTCTAGCAACATCTCCTTCTGGGCAGGCATCAAGCCCTGGCGGCCGGAACGGATACTGGTTTTAATCAGTTCCGGGGAGCGACCATAAAGCCAGACATCATCTTTTAAATTCGGTGCCCCCATGGCCTGATTGCCACTAGCATCGGCACCGTGGCAGGCCACACAGAAGGTGGCATAGACTTTTCCCCCAGCCTCTGCGAGGGCCTGGTCATGTTCATGGCCGCCGATCTGGAATAAATACTCAGTGACCTGATTAACACCGCCTTCGCCAATCACAGCTAACCAGCCGGGCATAGCACCACGCCGACCGTGGATGATGGAAGCCTCAATAGCTTCCGGTGTACCGCCATAGAGCCAGTCATCATCGCTTAGATTTGGAAAGCCATAGCCACCACCACCATCACTGCCATGGCACACCGCACAGTTATTACCGAACAAACGACGACCGATTTTGAATGCCTGTGGATTAAGCGCCAGCTCCTCAATGGACTGCCCTTCAAAGGTGCTATATACCGCCTCAAAACGCTCGTCGGCTTTTGTTACTTGCTCCTGCCACTGCCCTGTTGAGGTCCAGCCCAACACGCCGGGGAAATTGCCCAGGCCCGGATAGAGCACCACATAGATACCCGCAAATACCACCGTGCCAACAAACATATTGAACCACCAGCCAGGCAGAGGGTTGTCGTATTCCTCGATACCATCGTAGACGTGGCCGGTTTTTGGTGCCTCCCCATCTTTGGGTTTTTCCTTGACGATGACTTTCCGGTTGGCCACTAAGACCCAACAAACACCCGCCACCGTCACCACAAAGATAACGATAATCCATGCACTCCAGAACGTGCTCATAGGTTCGACACCTTGTCTGTTTCCGATAAATCAGGATCTTTATTTGTGGAAGGTTTACTGCCTGTCTCTGGATCAGGCTGCTCATCGGCAAACGGCAAATTAGCAGCCTCATCAAAACGCGCTTTATTGCGCCCACTGTAAGCCCAGATACAAATACCGATAAAAGCAACTAAGGCCAGGATGGTTCCAATTCCTGACCATGTCCCAGAATCAAATAGTGCCCCCGAATTAAACAGAGCCCCGGAACTAGAAAGTGTTTCCTGATCCATAAGTCCTCCCCGGCGCGCTAACGCTTCTGCTTAATCAAGGTGCCCAACTGCTGAAGATAAGCCACCAGAGCATCCGCCTCATTGACACCACCCCCAACAAAAGGGGTCGCGGCATTGGCTATATCACTATCGGTGTAAGGTACACCGACTTTTCGCAGGGCAGTCATTTTCGCCGCAGTGTCTTCACCAGTAACGATATTTTCAAACAACCAGGGAAAACCCGGCATATTGGATACCGGCACCACATCTCTCGGGTTGTAAAGGTGGGCGAGGTGCCATTCATCGCTGTAGCGACCACCGACCCGTGCTACATCTGGCCCGGTTCGCTTTGAACCCCATAGAAAAGGATGCTCATAGACCTGCTCACCGGCGACTGAATAGTGACCATAGCGCTCAGTCTCAGATCGAAAAGGTCGGATCATCTGCGTGTGGCAAACGTGGCAGCCTTCGCGGATATAAATATCTCGGCCTTCAAGCACCAGGGCTGGCAAGGGTTTTAAGCCCTCTATAGGCGTGGTGGTGGACTGGATAAAAAATAGCGGTACCACTTGCGCGAGACCGCCAAAACTCATAGCAATCAGTGTCAATACAATCATCAAGCCAATATTTTTTTCGACGATATCGTGCTTCATGGCTTGTCCCCCTCAGCAAGGGATGACACTAGCTGCCCATCCACCGTCGAGGGATTACCGCAACAGGTTCGCCAGACATTAAAAGCCATCACCAACATGCCCAGAAAGAACATCGTGCCACCGAGTAGACGCACGTAGTAGCCTGGCATGCTCGCCTCAATAGATTCGGCAAAGGTATAGGTCAACGTGCCATCGACATTGAAGGCCCGCCACATCAAACCCTGGGCAATGCCGTTCACCCACATCGAGGCGATATAAAGCACGGTACCCATGGTCGCCAGCCAGAAATGCATATTGATCAATTTAATGCTGTACATCTTGGGCTTTTCAAACAGCACCGGAATCAAGTGATACATGCAACCAATAGATATCATGCCCACCCAACCCAGGGCACCGGAATGGACATGACCGATGGTCCAGTCGGTATTGTGAGACAGGGCGTTGACCGTCTTGATGGACATCATCGGGCCTTCGAAGGTCGACATGCCATAAAACGACAGAGAAACCACCAAAAAGCGCAAGGTCGGATCGGTACGCAATTTATCCCAGGCACCAGAGAGGGTCATAATGCCGTTGATCATGCCTCCCCAGGAGGGTGCCAGCAGAATCAGCGACATCACCATACCCAGGCTCTGCGCCCAATCGGGTAAGGCGGAATAATGTAGATGGTGGGGGCCTGCCCAGATATAAACCGCCACCAGCGCCCAGAAATGCACAATAGACAGCCGGTAGGAATACACTGGGCGACCAGCCTGCTTAGGCACGAAGTAATACATCATGCCGAGAAAACCAGCAGTTAAATAAAAACCCACCGCGTTATGGCCGTACCACCACTGCACCATGGCATCGATGGTGCCCGCATAAACCGAATAGGATTTAAACATCGACACAGGAATCGCCGCACTGTTGACCACATGCAACATGGCGACGGCGAGAATAAAGGCCCCATAAAACCAGTTAGCCACATAGATATGAGAGGTCTTACGCTTGGCGATAGTGCCAAAAAATACCGTTGCGTAGGACAACCACACTACGGTAATCAAAATATCGATGGGCCATTCCAGCTCGGCGTACTCTTTACTGGTGGTTAAACCCATGGGCAAGGTTATAGCTGCAGCAACGATGACCAGCTGCCAGCCCCAGAAAGTAAACTTTGCTAGCCCAGGGGCGAATAAGGTCGCCTGGCAGGTTCTCTGTACAACATAGTAGGAGGTGGAAAACAGCGCACAGCCACCAAAAGCAAAAATCACGGCGTTGGTATGCAGCGGTCGCAGACGACCAAAATGCAGCCAGGGCAGGCCCATATTTAAATCCGGCCAGATCATTTCAGCGGCCAGGATGACGCCAACCAGCATCCCGACAATGCCCCAGACAACGGTCATGATGGCAAACTGCTTTACCACCCCCATGTTGTAGGTGGGCGAGGTATTTGCGGCAGTTAACTCATTCATTTCCGTCCCTTTATTAATTTTCCAGAAACATCTCGCCTCGCAGGCTGATGGTAAAAAACCAGCCTTATCGACTCAAAAAATCAATCGAATTTTCGGGCACTGCGCGGACTCCACGCGCATTATCAAGCATCATTTACCGGCAACACTTGATCCACATCAATTCCCCTGAGTTATGGATAATTAAAAATACCCTTATTTTTGTTATGGTTTTTACGGCTGCCGATTCTTCCCTGCAGCAATGCGCAAACGCAGGGCATTGAGCTTGATAAAACCCTCGGCATCCTGTTGATTGTAGGCACCGGCATCGTCATCAAAAGTGGCGATACGCTCATCAAACAAACTATCCTCTGATTTTCGACCCGCGACAATCACATTGCCTTTATAAAGCTTTAACCTGACCACACCATTAACGTATTGCTGGGACTCATCAATCATGGTTTGCAGCATCTGGCGCTCCGGCGACCACCAGTAACCGTTGTAGATCAGGCTCGCATAACGGGGCATCAATTCATCTTTAAGGTGGGCCACTTCTCGGTCGAGGGTGATGGATTCGATGGCCCGGTGGGCCTTCAACATAATGGTACCGCCGGGGGTTTCGTAACAGCCCCGAGCCTTCATGCCCACATAACGATTTTCGACAATATCCGTACGACCAATACCGTTGGCGCCACCGATTTCATTGAGTTTGGCCAACACTTCGGCGGGTGAAAGCGCCTCTCCATCGATAGCAATAATGTCGCCCTGTTGATAGCTCAGCTCAATGTAAAGCGCCTGATCCGGCGCTTGCTCTGGGGACACACTCCAGCGCCACATATCCTCCTCGGCTTCGGCCCAGGGTTGCTCAAGAATGTCGCCTTCATAGGAAATATGCAGCAGGTTAGCATCCATCGAATAGGGGGATTTTTTCTTCTGGCTGGCAAAATCCACAAGAATATTGTGCTCCCTGCAATAGGCCATCAAGGTTTCTCTGGAGGTCAGATCCCACTCTCGCCAGGGGGCAATAACTTTAACACCGGGCTTTAAGGCATAGGCACCCAGCTCAAAACGCACCTGATCATTGCCCTTCCCCGTCGCCCCGTGGGATATCGCATCGGCCCCGGTTTCATTAGCGATCTCTACAAGACGTTTGGCAATCAGCGGCCGGGCGATGGAGGTGCCCAGCAGGTATTCACCCTCATAAATGGTGTTAGCGCGAAACATGGGGAAGACGAAGTCGCGGACGAATTCTTCACGCAAATCATCGATATAAATTTCTTTAATACCCATGGCCTCGGCCTTGGCCCGAGCTGGCTCTACTTCCTCGCCCTGACCGATATCCGCTGTGAAGGTCACCACTTCACAGCCGTAGGTTTCCTGCAACCAGCGCACAATCACCGAGGTATCGAGACCGCCGGAATAGGCTAAAACAACTTTTTTAATCTGGGACTGATTCACTTCTGACACTGAGCGCTCCATAAAAAGATGAAAGAGTATTGGATAAACGAGGGGTACAGCCGTGATTTTAAACCGCTCGCCCGTCGATTGATAGAATCACAAGCACCTCTGATGCAGCCCTTGCCTTGCTAGAGAACCTGTCGTGGGCAGGCACTTTCCGGTAGGATGCAAACCCAAGTAAGAGGCTCGATATTTGAAGTCTCAATTCAGGCCCAGAATTCAGTATCAATAATTTCAGCGCCAACTATTTCAGTACAACTATAAATCAATGAATACACTCACCATTACTCGACCGGACGACTGGCATGTGCATTTACGCAACGGCCCAGCCCTGGCCGATACGGTAAGTGATGCGGCGCGGAATTTTGGGCGGGCCATGGTCATGCCCAATCTTGCGCCGCCGATAGTTAATATCACTCAGGCCCGCAGCTATCGCGAACAAATCCTGGCGGCACGACCATCCGGTAGCCACTGGCAAGCGCTGATGACGCTGTATCTGACCGACAACACCAGCGCCCAGGACATTAGCGATGCGGCTGAGAGCGGCATTATTTATGGCGTCAAATATTATCCCGCAGGCGCAACCACAAATTCCGCCTCGGGTGTTACCAATATCGATGCGACCGATAAAGCCCTGGAACAGATGCAGGTGTCGGGCATGCCTCTGCAAATTCACGGCGAGGTGACTGATCCCGATATCGATATCTTTGATCGAGAAGCGGTATTTATAGAGCGTATTCTGGTACCACTGGTACAGCGCTTTCCCGAGTTAAAAATCATTCTTGAGCACGTTACCACCAGGGACGCCGTTGCCTTTGTCTCCGACAGCAATAGTAATATCGCCGCCACCATCACCCCCCAGCATTTGCTGTTTAACCGCAATCACCTGCTGGCTGGCGGCATACGCCCCCACTACTACTGCCTGCCAGTATTGAAACGGGACGTTCATCAAAAAGTCTTAATCGCCGCTGCAAGCAGCGGCAATAAGAAGTTTTTTCTCGGCACTGACTCAGCACCCCATTCAAAAAGCAGCAAGGAAAGCGCCTGCGGTTGTGCTGGCTGTTATTCCCATCACGCGGCCATCGAGCTTTATGCAGAGGCTTTTAGCCGGGCCGAGGCCCTCGACAAACTAGAGGGATTTGCCAGCCACTTTGGCGCCGATTATTACGGCCTACCGAGAAACACCGAGACCATCACCTTGCGCCATGAACCCTGGCAACTGCCTCAGTCGAGCAAACTCGGCAACGAGGCTATGGTGCCTTTATCTGCTGGAGAACAACTTCAGTGGCAAGTAATCGACGGAGCACTTTAAGTGACACCTAGCAAATGACCAGGCCGGAATCTATTCTCAGAAGTGATGACGAGTCACCCATGGCAGATCGCTTCCGTGGCTTCCTACCCGTGGTTATCGATGTCGAAACCGGCGGTTTTGACGCTCAAAATAATGCCTTACTGGAAGTCGCGGCCGTTATTCTAGGCATGGATGACGAGGGCCAACTGGTGATCACTGAGACCCTGGCCCATAACGTCGAAGTCCATCCCGATACCAACTGCGAACAGGCCGCCCTGGAATTCACTGGCATCGACCCCGATGATCCATCCCGTGAAGCCCTGCCTGAAGCCAAAGCCCTGCACGAAATTTTTCAGCTGGTACGGCGCAGCATCAGGGCCAACGATTGCAATCGTGCCGTTATGGTGGCCCACAATGCCCACTTTGATCTGGGCTTTATCAATGCCGCCGTGGCGCGCAATGATATAAAACGCAATCCCTTCCACCCCTTTTCCTGCTTTGACACAGCAACACTCGGCGGCCTGGCCTACGGACAAACCGTGTTAGCCAAAGCCTGCCTGGCGGCTGAAATTCCCTTTAACAATGCCAAGGCCCACAGCGCCCTTTACGATGCCAAGCGCACCGCCCTGTTATTCTGCAATATTGTTAATCGATGGCAGGCCTTGGGCGGCTGGCAGCCACCGGAGCTGGATTAACGACGATTAGGTCTGGCGTCTTATTCACCCCGTTATTCAGCTGGTTAAGCACTTAATGATTTAGCTTAAGACTCAAGCTCATAGCCAGGCCCATAGCTAAGTCAGGGGCCAAGCTCTTAACCAAGCGCTTAACCAAGCGCTTAATAAAGCAACAGGCACAAAAAAAGCGGGCATTGCCCGCTTTTTTTAATCTGGGTTTACTACTCTGACGTAGACTCGCTATCTTCAGATACCGCAGCTGCTTTTACTACCGTCTCCAGCTCACCGCTTTCTGACATCTCAGTAATAATGTCACCGCCACCCATCAGTTCACCCTTAACCCATAGTTGAGGAAAGGTCGGCCAGTTAGCGTACTCGGGCAAAGTCGAGCGAATTTCTGGATTACTGAGTATGTCGACATAGGCAAAGCGCTCTCCGCAAGCCATCAGCGCCTTCACCGCACTGGCAGAAAATCCACACTGTGGTTGATTGGGCGAGCCTTTCATATAAAGAATGACCGGATTGCTCTCAATTTGATCCCGTATGGTTTCGATGACGTCCATAATAAAGCACCTCAATAATAGTTGATCAATATAGTGGGGTATTCTACCTATTTAAGCGCCCGAGGCAAAGTAGTAAAAGTTGCTAAAAGTCACTCTTTATATCAACCGTGGTACTTAATTACTAAGCACTTAAATCCATTGTAAACCTAGTTCTTTACCTATAAAATTCCCGCCTTTTCTCGGCAGCATATAGCTGCTTTTTTTATTTTTGGGTCGGCACTTTTAGTCTTTTCACTACGGACTAAAGTGGACCAGGCAGACAAAATGACCAGCGACGCACTGATGAACAATTACGGACAACGTGGTCTAAGCCTTGTTAAAGGCGAAGGCGCCTGGGTTTGGGATGACCAGGGCAAACGTTATCTCGATGCCCTGGCAGGTATCGCCGTATGCGGACTCGGCCATGCCCACCCGGCGGTCACCGCAGCTATTCACGATCAATCCAGCACACTGGTACATTGCTCCAACCTCTATAACATCCCTGCCCAGGAAGAGCTTGCTGAGGCATTAAAAGCTGCCTCCGGCATGAGCAATATGTTCTTCGGCAACTCCGGCGCTGAGGCCAACGAGGCTGCCATCAAGCTGGCTCGCTTGCACGGCCATGCTAAAAACATAGATATTCCGACCATTATCGTCATGGAAAACTCCTTCCACGGTCGCACCCTGGCAACATTGACCGCGACCGGGAACCGCAAGGTTCACGCCGGTTTTGAACCCCTGGTACGTGGCTTTGCGAGAGCACCGTTCGATGATATTGAAGCCATACAAACCATTGCTGCCAATAACCAGAGTATTGTCGCCGTGATGGTCGAACCCATCCAGGGTGAGGGCGGCATTCGTATTCCCGCTGATGATTACCTCAAACAACTAAGAACGCTTTGCGACGCTAATGACTGGCTGCTCATTCTCGATGAGATCCAGACCGCAAACGGTCGTACCGGTAGTTTTTTCCACTACCAGCAACACGGTATCTACCCCGATGTAGTCACCATTGCTAAAGGTCTGGGCAACGGTATGCCCATTGGCGCTTGCCTGGCCAGAGGCCCGGCCTCTGAATTGATGAAGCCGGGCAATCACGGCTCCACTTTCGGCGGCAACCCCGTGGCCTGTGCGGCGGCGGTAGCCACCCTAACCACCATTGAGCAAGATAAACTTTGCGAGCGCGCCGCTACATTAGGTGCCAGCTTATTAGAGCAATTTACACTGGCGCTGACCGACTGCGATATCGTCAAAGACGTTCGCGGCAGAGGTTTGATGATGGGTATCGAGCTGACTTTGCCCTGCGCTGACCTGGTTGGCCAGGCAGCTGACGCGGGTTTACTAATCAATGTTACAGCAGACAATGTTATCCGTTTATTGCCGCCACTGACCTTTAGCGATGCTCAAGCAGAACAACTGGTGCAAATTCTGGTGCCTCTGATCAAGGCGTTCTCAGCCGAGGGCTAACGTATGTCCGTCCAACATTTTCTGACCCTCTCTGATTTATCTGGCGACACGCTTAAGTCCCTGATAGCCGATGCCATTCGTCTCAAAAAAGCCCTCAAAAATAACACCAGCAATGCTGCTGCCAGACCCATGCAAGGCAAAGTCCTGGGCATGATTTTCGAGAAAGCTTCGACCCGGACCCGGGTTTCCTTCGAAGCGGGTATGGCCCAGCTCGGCGGTGATGCTATTTTTCTATCGCCCAATGACACCCAGTTGGGCCGCGGCGAACCCATCGAAGATACCGCCCGGGTACTGTCTCGAATGGTCGACCTGATTATGGTGCGCACCTTCGCCCACGAGCGCATCGAAACCTTTGCTCAGCACTCCAGCGTGCCGGTGATAAACGCCCTGACGGAGGATTATCATCCCTGCCAGCTCCTGGCTGATATACAAACTTATGTGGAACATCGGGGTGATATTGCTGGTAAAACCGTCGCCTGGGTGGGCGACGGCAACAATATGTGCCAGTCCTATATTAAGGCAGCCGCACAGTTTGATTTTAAACTGCGTATCGCTTGCCCCGAGGGCTACCAACCCAATACCGAGCTCTTATCGAGCCATGCAGACCGAATTGTTATTTGTAACCAAGCACAGCAAGCCGTCGACGGCGCTCACCTGGTAGTCACCGACACCTGGGCCTCCATGGGTCAGGAAGAAGAAAAGAAAAACCGCCAACTGGCTTTTGCTGGATTCCAGGTCAATCACGAGCTCATGGCTCTGGCTGATCAGGAAGCCTTATTTATGCACTGCCTACCCGCCTATCGAGGCCTCGAAGTCAGCGCCGAGCTACTCGAAGACCCCCGCTATTCGGTGGTCTGGGATGAAGCCGAAAATCGCCTCCACGCACAAAAAGCCCTGATGCTGTATTTACTTAATACCCAGGCGTAAGTCTTAGAGTTTCTTTTATTTCAGGTATGTAACCTCTGCTCGATTAATCTCCCCCCTGGGCAGACAATAAGCTCCTCACCGAATTTAACACCGAACCTAAGCAGCGCCCTAAAACGCCCCCTCAACAAACCCGAGGCTGTCGCCAAAGCAATTATCAAAGCGATGAAAAAAGACACCATCTTTCATCAAGTCGGCTGGAGTAAACGGTACTAGATAAAAATGAATATTCTTGCACCTGAAAAGCTCGTCAAAAGCATCCTCGAGCAGCTGCCAACTTTCGCCCATTTCGCCAGAGAAAAGACCTTTCGAAAATCTTAAACAATAAATCTTGAGTAAGGCTAAATACTTCTAAAAAGAGGTATGGCTGACTCTCGATTAATCTTAGAAAGTACTTGCTTACGCAGCAAGCCCGATACCACATAAGGCCCTTCAGAATGGGCAAGCCCAATCGCTAATTAAGCATCGGCCGGGCACATCCTGTTTCCGAATAATTTTGTCGCGATAACACCATTTTTCATATATCTTGTGTTGCGTTTGTCAATAAAGCCCTTTATCTTGTGTTTTGGTTTTGCAGAGTCCTATATTCGATACGATCAGGTGATTTTTGTGGCTCCACCCTATCCGCGATTATCCGTGATAACTCCGCACATATAGAATCGCATGCATGCACCAAAAATCGCATCGAAAATCGCACCAAATTAGCCCTGGGGTTGATCCTGGAGCACAGCAAATAGCACACAGCATGAATATGGAATTATTGACTAACTAACGTGGCTAACAAACCGACCTGCAAACCGACCTGCAACTTAGCTAAGCATCGCAACTAAAAAATAAAAATATGGAATCACAGCACCTAAATCCAAAGCTCTTAAAGCAAAACCCAATAACTGAGTTCTATCAAGTCAGACAAAAATGCGGAAATGTAAGGAAAACCCGATCAAATACTGGCAGCCAGGCATTAACTGTCAGAAATTAATAGCCAATCCAATTAGCCATAGCAGTCTCAAAAACAACAAGCACCCAAGCAAGGTATAAATAAATGGACGTCACACCCTCTGTATCATCCGAAAAAACCGCCAGCTCCGTACCCGTTGCCAGCGCACCCGTGACCACCTCCGTACTGGCCACAGCCCCCGGACAACTGAAAGTGATCAAGCGTAATGGTACTGTCGTGCCCTATGACGACACTAAAATCGCAGTGGCTATCACCAAGGCTTTTCTGGCTGTCGAAGGCGCTGCTGCGGCAGCCTCCGGGCGCATCCACACCACCGTCAATGAACTCAACGCCCAGGTAACAGCGACGTTTAAACGGCGTATGCCCTCCGGTGGCACTGTGCATATCGAAGATATTCAGGATCAGGTCGAGCTGGCATTAATGCGCAGCAGTGAACAAAAAATTGCTCGCTCCTATGTGATCTATCGAGAACAGCGGGCCAGCGAACGCGGCGCACAACAAAGCGAAGTCCCCGCCCCAAATGAAGGCGGCACAAGCTACGAGTCCAGCATAACGGTCACCCACCTCGACGGCAGCGTTAAGCCGCTCGACATGGCACGACTCGAAACCGTTGTCAGCGAAGCCTGCGCGGGTCTTAAAGAAGTCGAGACTCACGCTATCCTGAGCGAAGCCCTGCGCAATCTCTACGATGGCGTATCGATCAGCGACGTTAATACCGCCCTGGTTATCACCGCACGCACCCTGGTCGAGCAGGAACCCAACTACACCTACGCCACCGCCCGTTTGTTAATGGATGGTCTACGCAGCGAAGCCCTGACTTTTCTCGAAGTCGCCACCCAGGCCACTCAGGAAGAAATGACCGGGCTTTATCCCAGCACACTCAAAGCCTATATCAACAAAGGTATTGAATTAGAGCTAATCGCACCCGAGCTAGCTGAATATGACCTCGATAAAATGGGTCAGGCCATCAATGCTGACCGCGATTTGCAGTTCACCTACCTGGGCCTGCAAACCCTCTATGACCGCTACTTTATTCACAGCGACGAGACCCGCTTCGAGCTGCCCCAATGCTTCTTTATGCGCGTCGCCATGGGTCTTGCCGCGCAGGAAGAAAACCGCGAAGACCGGGCCATCGAGTTTTACAACCTGCTCTCCTCCTTCGACTACATGAGCTCAACGCCAACGCTATTTAATGCTGGCACCCTGCGCCCACAATTATCGAGCTGCTACCTGACCACTGTGCCCGATAACCTAGAAGGTATTTACGGTGCCATTCAGGACAACGCCATGCTCTCCAAATGGGCCGGCGGCCTGGGCAATGACTGGACCCCCGTGCGCGGCCTCGGCGCTTATATTAAAGGCACCAACGGCAAATCCCAGGGCGTAGTGCCCTTCCTCAAAGTGGTCAATGACACCGCCGTCGCAGTCAACCAGGGCGGTAAGCGCAAGGGCGCGGTCTGCGCCTACCTCGAAACCTGGCACATCGATATCGAAGAGTTTATCGAGCTGCGCAAGAACACTGGCGATGACCGCCGTCGCACTCACGACATGAACAGCGCCAACTGGATTCCCGACCTGTTTATGAAGCGAGTCTTTGAAGATGGCAGCTGGACACTGTTCTCGCCCAACGACACCCCGGATCTCCACGACCTCTACGGCGCGGCCTTTGAGCAACGCTACAACGAATACGAAGCCATGACTCTGGCTGGCGAGATCAAACTATTCAAAACCCTGCCCGCTCAGGAACTGTGGCGCAAAATGCTCGGCATGCTGTTTGAAACCGGCCACCCCTGGATGACCTTTAAAGACCCCTGCAATGTACGCTCGCCCCAGCAGCACGTCGGCGTGGTGCATTCATCCAACCTGTGTACAGAAATCACCCTGAACACCAAAGCTAATGAAGAAATCGCCGTGTGCAACCTGGGTTCCGTGAACCTTGCCCAACATATTGATGAGCAGGGCCAGCTCGATACCACCAAACTGCGCAAGACCGTCCGTACCGCCGTGCGCATGCTCGATAACGTCATCGACATTAACTACTACTCCGTCGATACCGCGCGCCAATCCAATATGCGTCATCGCCCCGTCGGGCTGGGCTTAATGGGTTTCCAGGACGCTCTCTATCAAATCAAAGTGCCCTACGCCTCCGATGCCGCTGTCGAATTTGCCGACCGCTCTATGGAAGCCATCAGCTACTACGCTATTGAAGCCTCTTCCGAATTAGCAGCAGAGCGCGGCAGCTACCAAAGCTTCGACGGCTCGCTATGGAGCCAGGGCATTCTGCCCATCGACTCTCTGG